>CAMVJF010000046.1 GCA_947167725.1 uncultured Clostridia bacterium
CTGCTTTCGTTTCATGGTATCGACGCGCTCGACTCCGGCAAAATGCTCCGGGGCAAAGGTCGGAATACCCTCGAACCGGACGTTCATCCCTTTTTCGCAGATCGTATCGCCGATCGAAAAGATGCCGGGATCAAAAACGCCGATGATATCTCCGGCAAAAGCCTCGTCGATCACGGCGCGCTCCTGTGCCATGAGCTGCTGCGGCTGCGCGAGACGCAGCGCTTTGCCGCCCTGAACATGATAGTACTCTTTGTCCCGCTCGAACTTGCCGGAGCAGATGCGCATAAAGGCGATACGGTCGCGATGCGCTTTGTTCATATTGGCCTGGATCTTAAAAACAAAGGCGGAGAAACGATCATCGAATGGGTCGATGATCTCATCTTCGGAAATACGCGGCAGCGGCGGCATCGTCATGCGAAGAAAGCTCTCGAGGAAAGGTTCAACGCCGAAATTGTTTAGTGCGGAGCCGAAAAAGACCGGGCTCAGTCGACCGGCGCGAACCTCATCGATATCAAAATCATAGCCCGCTCCGTCGAGCAGTTCAATATCGTCGGAGAGCGTGCTTCGCAGTTTTGCTCCGATCAGCTCATCGAGCTTGTCGGTCTCGTCGAGCGTGCACTCAATGGCCTTGATCTTGTTCTGTCCTCGATGGAAATCGATAAACGCAAGGATTTCCCGCTTCTCCCGGTCGTAAACGCCCTTGAATTCCTGTCCGCAGCCGATCGGCCAGTTCATCGGATAGGTACCGATTCCAAACTCGTTTTCAAGCTCCTGCATCAAATCATAGGGGCTGCGTGCCTCACGGTCGAGCTTGTTGATAAACGTGAAAATCGGGATATGGCGCATCGCGCAGATCTTGAAAAGCTTGCGGGTCTGCGGTTCGATGCCCTTCGCCGCGTCGATCACCATGACGGCCGAATCCGCCGCCATCAGCGTGCGGTAGGTATCCTCGGAGAAATCCTGGTGTCCGGGGGTATCAAGGATATTGATGCAGTAGCCCTCGTACTCAAACTGCATCACGGAGGATGTGATCGATATGCCGCGCTGCTTTTCCAGCTCCATCCAGTCAGAAACGGCGTGACGCGCCGTGGCCTTGCCTTTGACCGAGCCCGCGAGCTGGATCGCTCCGCCGTAGAGAAGCAGCTTTTCCGTTAGCGTCGTTTTGCCCGCGTCCGGATGAGAGATGATGGCGAATGTGCGCCTCCGCCGGATCTGTTCCTGTGTCTGTGTCATGCTGAATTCCTCTGAATACACTCAAATTGTTGATATGCTATCACATTTTTTCCGCAAAAGCAATCGCTTCTCACAGCCAAGTGCAGATACGGCTTATGTTTTCATCCGAATACTCGATCTCCGCGCTCCATAAGCGCAGATGCTCATCCTTACGCTCCGGATCCACGACATCGAGCGCGCAGACCGTCAGCATGCCGAGAACGCAGAACCGCAGCAAGCGGCGCACATCCTCCTCATCTTTTGCGGTGATCAGATGGCGGTAAAGAAAATAACGCAGGATCCGTTCATATCGCGGATCGTCGAGCGGCAGTCGACACTCGACGCCCGCCCCGCTATCGCGCAGGTATTCGAGCATCTCCCTCCACCGATCATCCATTCTTTCAAGTCCCAGGAGCTGCTGTGCGCACACTGCAGGTTCGAACGGAGGAAACTCAGTATCAGCAGCGGAAAGCGCGCGATCGATTCGGCCGGAGAAGTCTCCTTCACCGTCGCGCAGATATGAGAACAGAACGTCACGCAGTGAGGCGAGCTGTTCGACCCATCTGTCGGGATCGTCACCCTCGCCGTCATCATCTTCGATCAGCGTAAAGCTCTCCCCTCCGAGCAAAAGCTCCACCGTTTCTTCACAGCAGAGGCCAAGCCCGGCCTCTTCCCGTCCCGGAAAGCAGTTATAAAAGCGAGGATGCTCTGCACAGATATCGCACAGCGCTTCTTCTCCGCAGCCTAGTATGATCCGGCAAAGCCCGCCGTCATTCAGGAACGGGCATCGACCGTCATCTTGGAGGATGAAATGCGGCTCCGGCAAGGGCCGGATCTTCTCCCGAATCTCGTCGCCGAGCGGCCCCTCCAGCGTATGATACAGTTCCATCGTTCCCGGATCGACGTCGATCTCCCAGCCGACGCAGCAGCTGTGGACGCATCGGGCCGCCCGGCAGGCGAAGCGGTCATAGAACGACGGCTTGACGATAAGCATACGATTCACTCTTTCTCAAAAGATTTGCCCCGGCGGAAGCGGGGGCAAATCACATGCTTATTCATTTTCCAGTTTGGTCATCACCTGTGCCGCTGCACGAAGCATCAGCTTTTTGACGCCATATTGCTCAAAGTCGATTTCGATGAGATAATCGCCACCCATCGGCGTCATCTTCACGATCTTGCCCCGGCCGAAAGCACGGTGCTTCACATTGTCATGGAGCGCGAAGCGCGGCGCGGCCTGTGTCTCTGGCTTTTTGGGCGCGGAGGGCCGGAAGGAGAAACTGCTCTTCGGCATGGCCGGACGATACTCAAAGCCGAGCTCCCGGTTTCTTTCATGATAATCATAGCCCTTGGGGATGTTTTTATGATCGATCAGCTCGCTCGGGATCTCGTCGACAAAGCGTGAGACTTTGTTGACATTCGTACGGCCGAAAATCATTCGCTGGCGTGCGCTGACAAGCGTTAGCTTCTTTTTGGCCCGTGTGATCGCGACATAGCACAAGCGCCGCTCCTCTTCCATCTCTTCCTCTTCGCCGATCGCGCGCAGGCCGGGGAAAATCGTCTCCTCCATGCCGACGAGGAAAACAGTGGGAAATTCAAGACCTTTCGCGCTGTGGATCGTCATCATCACGACGCTGTCCGCGTCCTTGTCATAATTGTCCAGATCCGTGTACAGCGCAACGTCCGCAAGATAGCCCGCAAGCGTCTGATCGCCGGACTGATTCATGTAATTGAGAATACTGGTCTTCAACTCGCGAACATTTTCGGCGCGCGTCGTATCCTCAACGGTGTTCTTTTCCTCCAGCATGCGGAGATAGCCGGTCTTATCCAGCAGCTCATCAAGCAGAAGATCGGGCGTGTTGTTTTCGGAAAACTCACGCAGCGAGCGGATCATGCGCGAAAAATCACGCATACGCGGCGCGCTGCGGCTCAAATCCGGGAAAGAATCCGCACGGGATAGGATATCAAACAGACTTGTATTGTTGCGGCGGGCCAGCTCCATCGCGGTCTCGACGCTTTTTTGACCGATGCCGCGCGGCGGATTGTTGATGATGCGCGTGAGACGCAGTTCATCCTCGGGAACGGAGATCACACAAAGATATGCCAGCACGTCTTTGACCTCGGCCCGGTCAAAAAAGCGCGTGCCGCCGATAATGCGATACGGGATCGCGTTGCGCTTAAAGGCATATTCCAGCTGGTTGGACTGGGCGTTCATGCGATAGAGCACGGCATGATCGCGCCAATTCGCGCCGCGGCCGTACTCCGACATGATCCGGGAAGCGACGTATTGCGCCTCGTCGTTTTCGTTTTCCGCTACGTAAAGCTCGATCGCTTCGCCCCTGCCGTTCTTTGTCCAGAGTTCCTTGCCCTTCCGACCTTTGTTGTGGCGGATGACGGCGTTGGCCGCGTCCAGGATCTGCCCCGTGCTGCGGTAGTTCTGCTCGAGGCGGATCACGCGGCAGTCTTTGAACTGGTCCTCAAAGGAGAGGATGTTCTCGATCGTCGCCCCGCGAAACTTATAGATGCTCTGATCATCGTCGCCGACCACGCAGATGTTTCCGCTTCCCTGTGCGAGGATCGCGGCAAAGTGATACTGCAAGCGGTTAGTATCCTGATACTCGTCGATCAGAATATAGCGAAACCGGCGCTGCCAGTAGCTTCGCACGTCCCCATCCTCCTGCAGGAGCTTGACGGTAAAGAAGAGCAGATCGTCAAAATCCATCGCCCCGGCGGCAAAGAGGCGTTTCATATACTCCGAATAGATCCTGCCGTATCGGATGCGTCGAATATCACCCAGCGCTTCGGCTTGCCGAAGATACTCCGACGGCGTCACGCCGCCGTCCTTGGCACGGCTGATCTCCGCAAGCACGGCTCTCGCCGGGAAAGACTTCTCATCAAGATCCATATCCTTGATAATCTTTTTGGCAAGGCTTTGGCTATCGGACGTATCGTAAATCGTAAAGTCGCTCGGAAAACCCAGCTTTTCCGCATCACGGCGCAGCATGCGGACGCAGGCGGAATGGAAGGTGCAGGCCCAGATATCGCCTGCTGCGTCTCCGAGCATGCGCTCGAGCCGTTCCTTAAGTTCACCCGCCGCCTTGTTTGTAAAGGTGATGGCAAGGATCCTCCAGGGCGCGACGGGATCGAGCACGGCGGCGCGTTCCGCGTCCTCGCCCCCACGCAGCAGAGTATCCAGCGTCTGCTCATCAGCGCCGTCGGGCAAACGGTCGCTGTCCGAGGCTGAACCGAACTGTAAGAGATTCGCGATCCTGTTGATGAGGACCGTCGTCTTTCCGCTGCCCGCACCCGCGAGAATCAAAAGCGGTCCCTCGGTCGCGAGCACTGCCTCCTGCTGCCTGTCATTCAGTTTTGCAAAATGCGCTCGCACGACATTTCTTCGCGCGGCAGCAAATCTCTGTTCGAAGCTTTCCATGTGTGCGATTGTATCACATCGCGAAGCGCTTCACAAGAGCAAAAAAGCGGCGGTAGCACCGCCGCTGCGAATTATACTATTGTTCGGTCAAAAGCATGCGAAGAGCCTCTATCGCGCGTCGTTCGATGCGTGAGATCTGTACCTGCGACACATGGAGGACTCTCGCGCAGTTCTGTTGCGTCATACCATGAAAAAAGCGCAGCGCGATCACTTGTCTCTCGCGTTCCGGCAGCGCCTCGACGGCCGCTTTGAGCGCAACATGCTCGATCATCTTCTCTTCTGCGCCGTAATCGCCCAGCACAAGTTCAAGACTGAATCCGTCCTCGCCGCTCTCCCGCTGCAGGCTCTCCGTCGGGCCGGTAACGGTCTCTGAAAGAACGATCTCTTCCACTTCGAGCCCCGTCTCATGCGAGAGCTCGGTGAGCGTTGGTTCCCGGCCGATCCGCTGCTCAAGAGACGCACGAGCCGCGCGGATCTGTGCAGACCGTTCCTTGATGCTGCGGCTGACCTTGATCGCGCCGTCGTCTCGCAAAAAACGTCTGATCTCGCCGGAGATTTTCGGCACGGCATAGGTGGAAAAGCGTGTACCGAAACCCTCGTCAAAGCCGTCGATCGCTTTGAGCAGTCCCACGCAGCCGAGCTGAAACAAGTCTTCCGCATCGACGCCGCGGCCGAGAAAGCGCCGCACGACGCTCCATATCAGCCCCGCGTTCTCTTCAACGATCTCCCCTGCGCGTATGCGGTCTCCGCGCTGTGCAAGGCGGATATCATCATAAAGATCCGCGCTCATCGCATGCCGGCACGCAGCCGGATCGCACGCTGCATCACGACCGTCGTTCCCTTTCCGGGAACCGAGCGGACACGAAGCTTGTCCATAAAGCTTTCCATGATCGTAAAGCCCATCCCGCTTCGCTCGCTGCCCCCGGTCGTAAAGAGAGGCCGTCTGGCCTCCTCAACGTTTTCGATCCCCTTTCCGAAATCCTTGACCATGATTTCCAGCGTATTGCCCGACAGGATGCGCATGCGCATCAGCACGCGTCCGATCTTGTCGGGATAGGCGTGGACGATCGCATTTGTGACTGCCTCGGAGACCGCCGTTTTGATATCGCCCAGCTCCTCGAGCGTCGGATCAAGTTGTGCGGCGAAGGCGGAGGCGGCCGCGCGTGCAAAAAACTCGTTGCTGCTGCGGCTGGGAAACTCCAGCTTTATGTAATTCTGTTCCTTCATATCGTCCTCTCCTTTCAAATACGCGTTGCGACCGCGATCAGTCGCTCGATCCCGGAAGCCTCCAGAACCTTCCTCGGCTGCGGCGCCGGGTTTTCCACCGAAAGTCTGCCGCCGAGGCTTCGCATTTTTCTTCCGGCGTTGATGATTACGGCGATCCCGGAAGAATCCATAAAGCTCAAGCCGGAAAAATCAAGCACGCACTCACGCGGCATATTATCCTCGATGAGTTCGCCGACGACGCGGATAGCTTCACCCGCCGCGTGATGATCGAGCTCTCCGCTCAGATAAACCGTCAATCTTCCGGAGCTGAAGGAAGCTGCATATTTCATTGTTTTCCTCTCCCAGTAAAAAATGGCACCGCACAGAGTCTGTGCGGTGCCATTATAGCTTTGTGGTACGGAGAAAACGGTCGGAAACCGACGAGCCGGAAAGGGTTTTATGCGCCGAAGGCGGCAAGTGAAGCCTTGAGGTTTTCGATCAGCGACTCAAGCTTTGCTTTCTTTTCACGCTCGGTATTGACAACGTTCTCCGGTGCTCGCTTCACGAAGTTTTCATTCGAGAGCTTCGCGATCTGTCCGGCGAGCTGCTTCGAGGCGTTTTCCAGTTCCTTCTCCAAGCGGGCCTTTTCCTTTTCCATATCGACGAGCTCGGCCATCGGCATGAACATGCGCGCGTTGTCCGTGATGACGGACACCATACCGTCCGTCTTCTCCGGCGGTGCGTCGACCACGCTCACCTCGCTGGCATAGGCCAGCTTGGAGAGATAAATCAAACCGGCCTCAAAAGCCGCCTTTTTCTCGGTAGCGATAATCAGATGCGCCTTCTTCGAGGGCGGCACGTTCATTTCGCTGCGGCGGGCGCGGACAGCCTTGATCGCAGCCATGACCATCTCGAAGTTTGCCTCGTCCTCCGGGAAAGAGAGCTTCTCGCTGAAGCTCGGATAGGCCTCGATCATCAGCGCCTCGCCCTCGTGCGGCAGCGCCTGCCAGATCTCTTCCGTAATGAATGGCATAAACGGATGCAGAAGCTTGAGGATCTCGGTCAGCACATAAAGCAGTACCTTCTGCGCGCCGAGCTTGCTCTCCTCGTCCGTGCCGTTAAGACGCGGCTTGGTCAGTTCGATGTACCAATCGCAGTAACTGTCCCAGATAAAGTCGTAGATCTTGCCCGCCGCGACGCCGAGTTCGAAACTGTCCATGTTCTCGCAGACCTCACGCGTGACATCGTTGAGCTTGGACAGAATCCACTTGTCCTCGATCTCAAGCTTTTCGGGCAGCTCGTTTCGCTCGATCGTAAGGTTCATCATCACAAAGCGGGACGCGTTCCAAAGCTTGTTGCAGAAGTTGCGCATTGCCTCGCACTTCTCGACATAGAAGCGCATATCGTTGCCGGGTGAGTTGCCGGTGATAAGGTTGAAGCGCAGCGCGTCGGCGCCGTACTTCTGGCACATCTCCAGCGGATCGATGCCGTTTCCGAGAGACTTTGACATCTTGCGGCCCTGACTGTCGCGCACCAGGCCGTGAATAAACACCGTATGGAACGGGATCTCGTCGACATGCTCCATGGCGGAGAAGATCATCCGGGCGACCCAGAAGAAAATGATATCATAGCCCGTGACCATGACCGTCGTCGGATACCAGTAATCAAGCTCAGGAGTCTTTTCCGGCCACCCCATCGTGGAGAAGGGCCAAAGCGCAGAGGAGAACCAGGTGTCAAGCACGTCCTCGTCGCGATGGATGTGCTTGCTGCCGCAATGCGCACACTCCATCGCATCCTCGCGTGAGACGGTGATCTCGCCGCAGTCGTCGCAGTACCAGGCCGGGATCTGGTGACCCCACCAGAGCTGGCGGGAGATGCACCAGTCATGAACGTTCTCCATCCAGTTGAGATAGGTCTTGGAAAAACGGTCCGGCACGAACTTGATCCGGCCGTCTCTGACGACCTCGATCGCTTTCTTTGCGAGCGGTTTCATTTTCACGAACCACTGCGGGCTCGTCAGCGGCTCGACGACGGTGCCGCAGCGATAGCAGCATCCGACGTTGTGGCTGTATGGCTCGACCTTCACGAGATATCCCTGCTCTTCGAGATCCGCCACGATCGCCTTGCGGCATTCATAGCGGTCCATGCCGTTGTACTTGCCGCCGTTGATGATCTTCGCGTCCTCGTCGATGCACTGGACCTGTTCAAGATCGTGCCGCAGTCCCACCTCATAGTCGTTGGGGTCGTGGCAGGGCGTCATCTTGACCGCGCCGGTGCCGAAGCCGAGCTCAACATAGTCGTCCGCCACGATCGGGAGCTTTCTTCCGACCAGAGGCAGGATCGCGTTCTTGCCGACAAGATGCGTATAACGCTCGTCCGCCGGATTGACGGCGACGCCGGTGTCGCCCAGCATCGTCTCAGGCCGCGTCGTCGCGATGATGAGTTCCTCGTCGGAGTTCTCGACCGGATAGCGGATATACCAGAAGCTGCCCGGAATATCCTTGTATTCGACCTCGGCATCCGAGAGCGCCGTACGGCAATGCGGGCACCAGTTGATGATGCGGCGTCCCTTGTAGATCAGGCCCTTTTCATACAGGCTGCAGAAGGTCTCGCGCACGGCCCTGGCACAGACTTCGTCCATGGTAAAGCGATTGCTGTCCCAGTCGCAGGACACGCCCATGCTTTTCTGCTGCTCGACAATGCGGTCGCCGTATTTCTGCTTCCACGCCCAGACGCGCTCAAGGAACTTGTCGCGTCCGAGGTCATAGCGCGTCAGGCCCTCCTTGCGGAGCACCTCTTCGACCTTGACCTGAGTGGAGATGCCGGCGTGATCGACGCCGGGCAGCCACAGCGCGGAGAAGCCCTGCATGCGCTTATAGCGCGTGAGGATATCCTGCAGCGTAGCGTCAAGCGCATGGCCCATGTGGAGCTGCCCCGTGACGTTGGGAGGCGGCATGACGATGGAAAACGGCTTCTTGTCTGGGTCGATCTTACCCTTGAAGTATCCGCCCTTCATCCACAGATCGTAAATCCGGCTCTCGACCGCATTCGGGTCATAAGTTTTCGGCAGTTCTTTCATCTCTCTCTCCTTCTATCCTCATTTGATTTCAACAACTTTCAATCCGCAGCGCCCGGAAAGGAAGGCGGAGAACGCTTCGGGATGTCCCTCGGTGAGGCTGTGCTCCGGAACGATCATGGCGTTCGTTTTGTCGCGGTAGAAATAATAATAGCCTCTCCAGTGATAAACCGTCTGAAACATAGAATAATCCGATCTCCCCTCGGCGTTCTCCGAACGGCCCTCGTAACCGTCCTCGCGAAAGACGATTGACGTGCTTTTAAGTCTTTTACATCCCTCGTCGATCGCTTTCCGGATGCGGAGTGAAAAAACGACCGAGCGGATCACGACGAACGCGAGCATGAGCCAGAAAAGGTACTGATAATAAAAGCCGTAATCATGTATCAGGAGATAACCGATCTCCGCCACGCAAAAGACGACCACAAGGGCCATGCAAAAGCACGAGAGCAGATAACGGCCTCTCTTTCGGTAACGGCGGTGAAATCTCTGAAACTGCTCGAGATCTTCGCGCGTATAGCAGATTTCTGCATGATACTCCATTTGTCACTCCAATGAAAAAAGCCCTGGGGCCATAAAGACCTCAGGGCGATCGTAAAACCGCGGTACCACCTGAATTCCGCTTCATATGAAGCGGCGCTCATGCTCCTGTAACGGGGAAAACCGTCCGTCGCTACTGTTCCTTCACAACGGATGCTCCGGGCCGACCTTCGGCGTGCCTCTGCGGAAACTCGCACCGACCGTTTCCTCTCTGCGGCATAGGGAGACGCCTACTCCTGCCCATCCTTGCATTTCGAGGGAGATTATAGAATAACTTCCCTGCTTTGTCAAGCTCCGGCGAGCTTTTTCAGTCCGCCCAGATCGGTCACGCCAACCGTGCGTCCGACCTCTTTGCCGTCACGAAAGGCAATGATCGTCGG
>CAMVJF010000047.1 GCA_947167725.1 uncultured Clostridia bacterium
GAGAGATCACGATGAAGGTCCTGGTTATCAACGGAACCCCCCGCCCCAACGGCTGCACCGCCCGCGCGCTCGAGGAGGTCGTCCGCACGCTCAACGCCGAGGGGATCGAAACCGAGCTGATGCACATCGGCGCGAAGGATATCCGCGGCTGCGCGGCCTGCGGCGGCTGCCGCAAGACGGGACGCTGTGTCTTTGACGACGCGGTGAACGAGGCCGCGGACAAGCTGCGCGGCTGCGACGGCCTGCTCGTCGGCAGCCCGGTCTATTACGCCTCGCCCAACGGGACGCTGCTCTCCTTCCTCGACCGACTCTTCCACAGCGCCGCGGCCGAGCTGTACATGAAGCCCGGCGCGGCCGTCGTGAGCTGCCGCCGCGGCGGCGCCGCCACCGCCTTTGACGTGCTCAACAAATACTTTACGATCGCGGGCATGCCCGTCGTGTCCTCGAGCTACTGGAACAGCGTGCACGGCTTTACGGCCGCGGACGTGGAAAAGGATCTCGAGGGTCTGCAGGTCATGCGCAATCTCGGCCGCAGCATGGCCTTCCTCCTGCGCGCGATTGCCGCGGAGAAGGACCGCGCCGGTCTCCCGCTCGTGGAGAAGGAAGCCTTCACCAGCTTCCCGGACGGGAAATAAGGAGGCGGGCATGGAAGAACGCAGCTTCAAAACCGGCGACATCGTGCGCCATTTCAAACGCGAGACCGTCGATCCCGACTCCGATCTCTATCTCTACATGATCGTCGGCACGGCCAGGCACAGCGAGACGGGCGAGGAGATGATGGTGTACAGCCCGCTCTACGGAGACGGCGGTCTCTATGTGCGCCCGCTCGCGATGTTCCTCTCGGAGGTCGACCGCGAAAAATATCCGCAGATCAGGCAGAAATACCGCTTCGAGCTTGTGGAGGCGGCGGAGGGATAAGCCCCCGTTTTCCCTCCGCCGCGCAAAAAAGGCAGACGCCGTCCCCGGGCGGGACGGCGTCTGCCTTTTGCGTGCATTGTCAAGAGCGCGCATTTGTGGTATACTAAATCAGTTATATCATCAGAAGGAGGTGAGCTCATACGGAACGGTTTTTATCGTCGGCGGATCTGTTTTCCACGGCGCTGTTTCTCTCGAAGCTGCTGCTGATCCCGCTTTCGCTTGCGATCATGATCCGCTGCCTCCGTTCGATGCTCTCCTCCGGTTACGAGTCTGAGACCTGGGCGACGCTGCGCTTCGGGCGTGAGGGCGTTCCCGTCACGCATTGGGAAAATCTGATCGGCAGCGCCCGCTCGGCGGATATCCGTGTCGAGCGGGAGGACGTCGAGCGCGTTCATGCGGTGCTCAAGCGCGACGTGGACGGGAGCTGGACGCTTTTTGACGTGTTCGGCCGCGGCGGCGTATGGGTCAACGGCGATGCCGTCCCCGCCGGGGGCACCGTGCTGCAGAGCGGCGACGCGATCAAGCTTGGCCGGACGCCGCTGCACCTTTACGATATGAGCGAGGAGAAGCGCGACAAGCTTGAGGCCAAGCGAAGCGTCGCGGGCAAGAGCGTCTCTCCCGCGCTGACGCTCCTCGAGCTCACCGCTTTTGAGCTCCTTCTGCTCCTCCAGCACCTCACGACCGCGCCGCAGGAGCGCCCCGTGCAGATCGCGCTGGGCTTTGCGGTGCTGATCCTGCTGGAATGGTTCTGCTATTACGCGATGCGCCTCATCGGCCGCAGCGGCTTTGAGGTCGAGACGATCGCCTTCTACCTCACGGGGCTCGGCCTGTCCGTGACCGCCTCCTCCGCGCCGCAGGACATGTTCAAGCAGACCGTGCTGATCCTCGCCGCCTTTGTGCTCTTTTTGCTGCTCGGGCTATGGCTGCGCAGCGTCCGCCGCGCGGAAAAGACGCGGCTCGCCGCCGCGGCGCTCGCGCTGGGGCTTTTGGCGCTGAACATCTTTACCAG
Source organism: uncultured Clostridia bacterium (assembly GCA_947167725.1). Classification (GTDB taxonomy): domain Bacteria; phylum Bacillota; class Clostridia; order Oscillospirales; family Oscillospiraceae; genus Limivicinus. The sequence goes on from CAMVJF010000047.1 coordinate 1,928, forward strand.
CGACTCGCTCAACGGCGCGAAGAGCTGGCTGCAGATCGGCGGCTTCTCCTTCCAGCCCTCGGAGCTGGTCAAGGTCGCCTATGTTTACGTCGGCGCGGCCACGCTCGAAAAGCTCTACCGCCGGCGCAACCTTCTGGGCTTCATCGTTTTTTCCGCCGTCTGTGTCGGCGCGCTCGCCCTGATCGGCGACTTCGGCACGGCGCTGGTGTTCTTTATCTGTTTTCTCGTGATTTCCTTCCTGCGCTCCGGCTCGATCGCGACGGTGTTCCTCGCCGTTTCGGGCGCCGCGATGGCGGGCTTCCTCGCCGTGAGCATCAAGCCCTATATCGCCCGGCGCTTTGCCACCTGGGGCCATGTGTGGGAGGACGTCTACGGCGCCGGCTACCAGCAGACGCGCGCGCTCGGCGCGGCGGCGGCCGGCGGCCTCTTCGGCAAGGGGGCGGGCGGCGGCTGGCTGACGGAGGTCGTCGCGGCCGACACCGACATGGTCTTTGCCGTGCTCTGCGAGGAGCAGGGGCTCATCATCGCGCTCTGCGCGGTGCTGGCCGTCCTGACGCTCAGCTTCTTCGCCGTGCGCACCGCGCGCCGCGGGCGCTCGGCCTATTCCTCGATCGCGGCCTGCGCGGCTGTCACGATGCTGATGGCGCAGATGGCGCTGAACGTATTCGGCACGCTCGATCTGCTGCCCTTCACGGGCGTCACCTTCCCCTTTGTCTCGCGCGGCGGCACCTCGCTGCTCGCCTGCTGGATGATGATGGCCTTTATCAAGGGCTCCGACACGCGGCGCGGCGGCAGCTTCGCCGTGTCTCCGGTGGCCGAGCTCCTTCGCCCTGCCGCGAAGGGCGAGAAGAAGGGGGGCGGCGGCGCATGAAAAAGATCACGACGCGCGCCCTCTCCGTGCTGCTGCTGGCACTCGGGATCATTTTCGGCATGACGCTCTTCGTGCTGCGCTATGTCGACGAGGGTCGGGACTGGGCGCTGTACTTTGCCGGAGCGAACTCCGGCGCGGGCGGCGAGCTGCGGGACCGCAACGGCGAGCTGCTCGCCTCCTTCGACGCGACGCGCAGTGCCTTCTCTGCCGACGGAGAGACGCGCGTCGCTTGCTACCACATCACCGGCGACTACTGGGACCGCAGCGGCACCGGCGCGCTGAGCGCCTATTGGGACCGCATGCAGGAATACAGTCTGCTCTCCGGCACGACGAAGAAGGAGCCCCGGCAGTTCACCCTGACAGTCGACGCCTCGCTCTGCCGCACGGCCTATTTCGCCGTGGGCTACAACCGGCGCGGCGCGGCGATGCTGATGAACTACCGCACGGGAGAGGTGCTCGCCATGGTCAGCGCTCCGAGCGTCGATCCCATCAACGGCGAGGTCCCCGTGGCCGAGAGCGCCTTCATCAACCGCTGCCTCTCGGCGACCTTTGCCCCCGGCTCCGTGTTCAAGCTCGTCACGGCGGCCGCCGCGATCGAGGACGTGCCCGACCTCTCCTCCCGCAGCTTCCTCTGCGAGGGAGAGTACACGATCGGGAGCGTCGATATCCACTGCACCGGCGTGCACGGCTGGCAGAGCGTCGAGCAGGCGATGGCCAACTCCTGCAACTGCGCCTTTGCCCAGATCGCCGTGGCGGCGGGCTACAACAGTCTCTACCGTCATGTGAAGGACTACGGCTTCCTCGACGGTTATGAGCTCGACGGCATCCCCTCCGTTGCGGGCAGCTACCGCACGGAATTTGCCGGGAACCCCGAGCTCGCCTGGTCGGGCATCGGTCAGTCGACCGACCTCGTTTGCCCCTTTGCGATGCTGCGCTATGTCGCGGCGATCGCGAACGACGGCATGCTTGCCCGGCCGCGCCTCATCCTCACGGACGAGCCGGCGGAGCTGACGCGCCTCGTGGAGGCTTCCACGGCGAAAAAGCTCAAGGAAATGATGAGCTACAACGTCGTGACGCACTACGATCCGGCGAACAACTTCCCGGGCATCTCCCACCTCTGCGCCAAGACCGGCACGGCCGAGACCGGCGACGGCAGCTCGCACGCCTGGTTCACCGGTTTTCTGGACGATCCGTCGCATCCCTACGCCTTTGTGGTCGTCATCGAGCGCGGCGGCGGCGGGCTGCAGGCCGCCGGCCCGGTGGCCAGACGCATCCTGCAGGCCGCGATCGCGCGCGACGGCGGCTGACGAATTCGACAAGCGGGTAATCCTATGATAGACATTTCCGTCAACAATCTGGAAAAGGGCTTCGAGGTCGGCAAAAAGATCCTCAAGGGACTGAGCTTCACGGTCAACTCCGGAGAGCACGTCGCCATCCTCGGCCCTAACGGCTGCGGCAAGACAACGCTTTTCCGCATCCTCTGCGGCGAGCTGGAGCCCGACGCCGGCTCGGCCATGGTCGCGCCGGGGCGGCGCATCGGCCTGATCTCTCAGATCCCCGTCTACCCGGCGCACTGGACGACCGAGGACGTGCTTCGCGACGCCCAGCGGCGTCTCTACGAGATCTCCGCGCGGCTGGAGGAGCTCGGCGTACTGATGGAGCGGGACAGCTCGCCGGCGCTGCTGCACGAGTACGACGCGCTCTCCGACGAATTCCGCCGCCGCGGCGGCTGGGGCATGGACAGTGAGCGCAGCCGCGTGGCGAGCGGACTTGACATCACGCCGCAGCTGCGCGCGCAGCCCTTTGACTCGCTCTCCGGCGGCGAGCGCACGCGCGTCAACCTTGCGCGGCTGATCCTCGAGGACACGGACATCCTCCTGCTCGACGAGCCGACGAACCATCTTGACCTTCACGCCACGGAGTGGCTGGAGGAGTACATCCGGCACTTCAAGGGCACCGTGCTCTCGATCAGCCACGACCGCTATTTCCTCGATGTCGCGGCGCAGCGCTGCATCGAGATCGCCGACGGCGCTGCCGAGTTTTACAGCGGCAATTACAGTTTCTACGTCGTCGAGCGGCAGCGCCGCTTTGAAGAAAAGCTGAAGCAGTATGAAAAGGATCAGGCGAAGATCGAGCAGCTCCAGCGCGCCGCGGACAAGCTGCATCTCTGGGCCTTCCTGGGCGCGGACAAGCTGCACAAGCGCGCCTTCTCCATCGAAAAGCGCATCGAGCGTCTCTCGCAGAGCGAGAAGCCCGCGACGGCGCGCGCGCTCACGGTCAAATTCCGCGAGCGCGACTTCTCCGGCGACGAGGTCATCGTGGCCGACGGGCTGGGAAAGGGCTTTTCGGGCCGCACGCTTTTCTCCGGCGTCTCGCTGGGGGTCACGGGTGGCGAGCGCATCGCCCTCATCGGCGACAACGGCGCGGGCAAGACGACCTTCCTCAAGCTGCTCATGGGCGAGGAAATGCCCGACAGCGGCTATATCTACCGCGGTCCGGCGATCCGCGCGGCCTATCTGCCGCAGATCGTGCGCTTCCCCGACGAGCGCCGCTCGATGCTCGACACGATGCTCTACGACTGCCGCGTCCAGCCGCAGGAGGCGCGCGACCGTCTCGCGGCCTTCGGCTTCCGCGGCGAGGACGTGTTCAAGGCCGTCGGCGCGCTCTCCGGCGGCGAAAAAAGCCGTCTGAGGCTGTGCATGCTCATGGGCGGCGAGATCAACCTGCTCGTGCTCGACGAGCCGACCAACCACCTCGACATCGCCAGCCGCGAGTGGATGGAGGACGCGCTGGAGGACTACGAGCAGACGCTGCTCTTCGTCTCCCACGACCGCTATTTCATTGAGAAGTTCGCCACGCGAATCTGGACGCTCGAAAACGGGCAGTTCAGCGACTTCCGCGGCAGCTGGGCGGAATACGGCGCGTGGCGCGAGCGCCAGGCCGCCATCTCCCGGAACGCCGGCAGGGCGGAAAAGAAGGAGCGCCGCGATACGCGCGCGCCCCGCCCCGCCAACGCCGAGCGCCTGATCGCAAAGACCGAAAAGGAGATCGCCGCGATCGAGGAAAAGCTCGCCGCGATCGAGCGCGAGAGCGAGGAGAACGCGAGCGACTATGAAAAGCTGCTCGAGCTCGGCGCACAGCGTGAAGAGCTTGACGAAAAGCTCACGGCGCTGTATACCAAATGGGAGGAGCTGAATCCATGAAAGAGCAAAGCAAACAACCTGTATTCTGGCTCGTCCTCGCCGTGGGGCTTGTCCTTCTCGCGCTCGTGCTGCGCTTTGCCGCGCACATCTATACCCCCGCCTACGTGATCGGCGTCGCGGGGCTCTGCGTCGGCGGCGTCGGCCTATGGAAGATCCGGAAGAACTGGGTCGCCGTGTCCGGGGCGCTCGTCGCCGCGGCGCTGGTGCTGCGCTTCGCGCTGCGGGGCTACGCCTGGTGGGGCTACGCGCTGCTCTTCGTCGCCGCGCTCGTCGTGCTGCACCGCTTTCTGCCCGCCGTGCTGTGGAAGATCGTAGTTGTTCTTGTGTGCATCGGGCTGGGCTACTTCTGCTTTGTGGAGAGCTTCATCATCAAAAACGCCCGCACAGACCCGGAGCCGGAGCGCGACTATCTCATCGTGCTCGGGGCGGCGGTCTACGGCGACCAACCCTCGCTGACGCTCGTGCGCCGCATGGAGGGCGCGATGGACTATCTCGCCCGCTATCCCGACTCCGTCGCGATCGTCTCGGGCGGCATGGGCCCGGGCGAGACCGTGACCGAGGGCGAGGCCATGTATAAGTGGATGACCGCCCACGGCGTCGACCCCTCCCGCATCCTCGTCGAGAAGGAGGCGACCTCCACCGAGGAAAACCTCGCCAACTCCTTCGCGATCATCCGTTCCCGCGGAGACGCGCCGCAGGGAAAGGTCGCGATCGTCTCAAGCGCGTATCACCTCTACCGCGCCAAGCTCTTCGCGCAGAAGCTCGGCGTTGACGATACCGCGGGCGTCGCCGCCCCCTGGGGCTATTTCTTCGTCATGCTCAACTACTTCATCCGCGAGGCCTTCGGCGTGACGCATTTCTGGATCCTCGGAAACTAACGATACAGAGAGGTAAAAAGATGGGAAACGTATTCTACTTTGACTGGGAAGTCAGTCTGATGCTCTGGCTGCAGGCGCATCTCGGCAGCTTCGGCGTCAAGCTCGCCTCGCTCTGCTCAGCCTTCGGCGAAGAAATGATCCTGATTCTGGTCATGGGCTTCTGCTACTGGTGCTGGAACAAGGAGCTCGGCATCTTCATCGGCACCAACTTCTGCATGGCCAACGTCTGGAATCCGATGGCGAAGAATATCGCGCTGCGCCGCCGGCCTTACTTCGACACGCCGGTACAGTGCCTCAAGATCGTCGATCCGAGTGCGGACATGTACGATATCGCGGCGCAGGGCTTCTCCTTCCCCAGCGGCCATTCGGCCGGCTCGGCCTCCGTTTACGGCTCGATCGGCGCCTTTTTGAAGAAGGGCTGGGCCTGGGCGATCGCGATCGTGATCCCGCTGCTCGTCGGCGTATCGCGCTTCTGCGTCGGCGCGCATTACCCCACAGACGTGCTCTGCGGCTGGCTGCTCGGCGTGCTCGCGATCTTCCTCGTCTCCTTCATCGGGCGCAGGTTCCGGCGCAAATGGCTCTTCTATCTGCTGCTCACCCTCACGGCGCTCCCCGGCTTTTTCTACTGCCGCACGAACGACTACTTCACCTCGTTCGGCATGATGCTCGGCTTCTTCGCGGGCAACCTCTTTGAGGAGCGCTTTGTCAGATTCCAAAGCACCCACGTGTGGTGGAAGGTGCTCCTGCGCCTCGCGGGCGGCGTCGCGGTCTACTTTGCGCTCAATACGGCGCTGAAGCTGCCCTTCTCCTCCGACTTCCTCGATTCCGGCACGACGCTCGCCTATCTCGTGCGCACCGTGCGCTACGCGATCGTCCTTTTTGTCGATATCGCGATCTATCCGATGGCCTTCGACAAAATCGGGAGGAAGAAAGCCGCGGAAGCCTAAAGCAGCATACGGAAACGAAAAGAGAAGCGAGCGGCGCTCGCTTCTCTTTTTTTCTGAGTAATCGAAAATCAAAACCCGCTAAAACCCCTGCATCTCGTCGAACACGGCGAAGAGGGCGTGCTCGCGCTCGTCGATCATCCTCGTCTCCGCGCCGAACTCCATCAGCCGCGACGAGTCCCTGTTCCGCTCCCAGTCCGGCAGCTCCTCTCCGTTGGGATCGCCGCTCACGGTGAAGTTGCGCCAGTAGGAGAGCATCTGCGCGCTCAGCTCGCGGTCGCGCTCGTTGAAGATTGCCTCCTCCGCGGGGATGTTGCCGTAGCAGTAGATCTCCTCGCCGCTGTGCCAGGGGCCGAGATAGCCGTTCTCCCGCGAGAAGTAGTACTCCCACACCGGGATCCCGTTTTCGACCGCCAAACGGTTGAGACAGTAGTGCGGATAGTCAAAGAACACCGCGCCGTAGATCTCCGCCCAGTATGCGCGCGCCTCCTCGTCCGTTGAGGCCGGGTAGATCCTAAGCACCTCGTCGGCGCGGTCCTTGAAATAGGCGCGGACCTTCTGCTCATAATTCTTCATGCTCGCCTGGGAAAAGAGGATGAACGGCCCGCTCTCCCGGCTGTTGTAGCCGTGCAGGATCGCCTTTTCGTTGAACGCCCCGCGGCGGTAGGATTCATAGGGCGTCTCGGTGAGGACATAGCCGTCCACGGTCATGTGGTGCTGGGTATCGGCTTCGGCGACCAGCTCCTCGGCGCTGAGCGCGCGCAGCTCCGCCACGCTCGACACACCGTGGCGCGCCTTGAGCGCGCGGCCGCTCTCAAGCGCCTCGTCCAGCAGACGGAAGGAATGCGGCGGCTCGACGGAGGCCACGGTCGAGCTCTCGAGGATCACGCGCTCGAAGAGCCCCGCCGCGAGCGGCGAGGTGCACAGCGCGCTGACCGAGGCCGCGCCCGCCGATTCGCCCGCGAGCGTCACGTTGCCCGGGTCGCCCCCGAAGGCGGCGATGTTGTCGCGCACCCACTCCAGGGCCTTGATCTGATCCAGCAGGCCGTAGTTGCCCGTCGTACCGTTGGGAGACTCCGCAATCAGCTCCTCATCGGCGTAGAAGCCGAACACGCCGAGCCGGTAGCTCATGTTGACCACGATCACGCCCTCGCGCGCAAGGCCCTCGCCGCTGTAATCGGCGTACCATGGCTGCCCGGTCTGCAGCGAGCCGCCGTGGACGTAGACGCAGACCGGCAGGCCGCTGTGTTCGCCCGCGGGGCGCCAGAGGTTGATATAGAGCGAATCCTCGCTGACCGGAGCGACGTAGTTGTCGTGCAGCGAGATCTTATAGTCGTGGAAGCCGATGATCCGCGCAAGCGAATCGTAGATCGGCAGATTCGTCGGCTGCATGCCCATGGGCCGGAAGTGGTCGCAGATCAGCGTGCCCGGCCAGCTTTTGGGATCCTGCGGCTCGCGCCAGCGCAGCTCGCCCACCGGGGGCGCGGCATAGGGGATGCCCGCGAAGAGCTCCACCTCGCCGTCGGGCGTGACAACGCCCTGGACCTTGCCCTTGGCAGTTCTGACGACCGCGGAGGGCGCGCAGTCGCGGCCCTCAAAGGCCGGGACCGGCTTCACCGGCGGCCAGGTCAGAAAGAGAATGCCGCCAAAGAGCGCAAGCCAGCCGAGCCAGCAGAGGAAGCGGCCGCCGCCCCGGCGCATCCGTCCGTGGAGCAGGACGAAAAGGCAGGCCGCACCGAGGCAGAGCAGCCAGCCGGAGATCGTGTTCTTGTTCAGCTCCAGCACCGCGAGCATGACGAGCAGCAGCGCGCCGAAGCCGATCCAGAAGCCGACGCCGTGTTTTTTCATAAGCGATTCTCCCGTTTTTCAAGTTGTCATTATTATACCTTCCCGCGCGCGTGCGTCAATCTTTCCCCGCGCGGGGATGAAAAAGCACCTTCCCGGGAGTACGGAGGAACGGACGTGTACGCATCTCCCAGCGCATCACGTTACACCACTGGT
>CAMVJF010000048.1 GCA_947167725.1 uncultured Clostridia bacterium
GGCGAGGATGCAAGCGTGCCCACGGCCGAGGAGATCGCGATCTGCGAAAAGGTCACGGGCTACCGCTTCGATCAGCTGTGGAGGCGCGACAACGCGCTGAAAATGTAAAAAAGAAACAGCAAAAGCTCCCGCTGCCACAGGCAGCGGGAGCTTTTGCATAAAGCGGCTTATTCGACCTCGACCACGCCGTCCTCCTTGACGGTGACGGTCATGCCGGTTTTGACATAGGCGAGGAACTCCTCACCGAGCTGATCGACGACGGGCATGCTCGCGTCGGTCCACACGTCGCCGAGGATCGCGCCGGAGGCCGCCAGCGAGTCGATCGGCAGCGAGAAGAGCATGCAGGCGGGCTGCTTGCCCATCGAGCAGGCGGTATAGAGCACCATGCCGCCGGTGGTCGAGCCGATCGTCATCGGCAGGCACAGCGCCTTGCCCAGCATCGGCTTTTTGTAGATGTCGGGGTTGTTCTGATCACCGCACTTTACCTGCTTGTCGCCGAACATCAGCGCCATCTGATAGCTCGCGAGCGTGTTGAAGCCGCCGCGGGAGACCAGCGCCTCGGCCGTGCAGGTGCCGGGAACGACCACGCGTCCTTTGAACTGCTTCATTTCGCCGCCTCCTTCGTCGTGATGATCCCGAGGATCTCATCCTCGGTGTAGTAGCGCGCGCTGGTGTAGGTGCGCAGCTTGTTCGAGCAGGTGATGACCGCCTTTTTCTTGCACAGGGGGTTGTTCATGTACATCAGCGGGCAGATATAGCTGAGGATCACGCCGTAGGTGCGCAGCTTCGAGGCGTAGACCGTCTTCTCAAACTCGCGCAGCACGGGCGTCGAGGCGGTGAAGACCGTCGGCACCGTGACCTGCGAGAGCCCCTTGGCGCGCAGCGCGTTCTCGATGCGGTCGCTCCAGTTGATGAGCTGTGACATCGTCAGATGCGGGCAGCCGACAAAGCAGAGCTGCGGCTTGGCCTCGGGGTCCTTCCACACGACGGGGTACTCGCGCTGCACGCGTGCGAGCTCGGCGTCGTCGATGACGTAGACCTGCGCGCCCTCGCGGATCAGAGCCTCGCCCTGCTCCTTGGCCTCGGGCGTGAGATTCTCGATGTGGTACAGGCCGACCGCGCCGTTCGAGGCCGTGGCCGCGCCGAAGTCCTTGAGATAGGCGCAGGCCTTCTCGTCGAGCTCGGTGCCGAGCCACTTGTCCAGACCCTTGACGTAGGGGACGTCCTCCATGACCTTCATGCCGATGGCCGAGCCGAGGAGCTGCGCCTCCGGGCGCTTTTCACACCGGACCTCGACGATCCAGCTCGCCTTGCGCCCCTCGTCGGTCAGCAGACCGAACTCGGGGACGAAGCCGGCGATTGAGCCCATCAGCTCGATGATGCCGGAATTGCGGTTGCAGCGCGCGCCGAGCACGGAGTTGGCATAGACGACCGCGGAGCTTTCGGCCCAGCTCAGCACGTCGCCCTTTTCGGGCTTGTTGCCGACCTCGTCGAGATAGCAGGTGCAGGTGTAGTCGTCGTCGGAAGTGATGCCGAGCTTGCGCAGCTGCTCCTCGTAGGGCTTCTGGTCGGTGTACATGATCTTCTTGAAGACGAGGTCCTCCAGCAGCGAGGAGGGGACCTTTGGGTCGATCGGCTTGGGATCGGCGGTAAACTTCTGGCCGCTGACGAGACCGGCGTCGAGGAGCTGGTCATACAGCGCATAGACCGGCTTGATGGCCTTGAGGCCGAAGGAGATGACCGTGTGGCCGTACTTGCTGGTGACAGGGACCATGCGCTCCGCGCCGAAGGCGTCGCCGTACATGACGAGGGTCTTGACGACCTTGGCCATGGTTTCGCCCTTCGCGCCGTCCAGCAGGGCCTGCTGTTCGGGTGTCAGGATCAAGTGTATCACTCCCTAATGTGTTTTTTTTCGCTGTTTCCCTTGCCTTTCAAGGGATGAACGCTTGTTATCATACTATCATTCCGCCGCGGGAAAGTCAATGCGGAGGGCGGGAAAAGCGGCGCTTCCCCTTGAAAAGCGGGCGCGCGCCCGCTACAATGGAAAGGCGGGGCGCGGAGCGCGCGCCGTGCATAAATATGAAATAATAATCCGCCGAAGACCGGCGGAAAAAAGGAGGACGGCTCGATGGAGACCTTTATTGCGGACCGCGTGGGCAGGACGTTTATCGTAAAGCTGGTACAGGGAGACATGCTGCTCGAGAGCATCGAGAGGCTGATCCGTGAGGAAGCGATCGAAAACGCCGTGGTGGTAAGCGGGATCGCGACCTTTGACCGCGCGCGCCTGCACATGATCACCACCACGGGCTATCCCTCGGCGGTCCATATCGAGGAAAAGACGGACGTTCCGCTGGAGGTCACGAGTGTCGACGGCTTCATCTGCGACGGCGAACCGCACATCCACTGCACGATCGCGGACAAAAACGCGGCATACGCCGGCCATGTCCTCAAGGGCTGCCGCATCCTCTATCTCGGAGAGCTCGTGATCCAGGAACTGCTCGGCGCCTCGATCCGCCGACACGAGAACGAAAAGGGCTCGCGGCATATTTACGCCAGGGACTGAGCGCGCGGCTCAGCGCGTTTCCTCCTTCGGCGGCGCGGCCGTGCGCGTTGCCTCGGTCATAAAGCGGCACAGCGGCATGAGCCTGACGAAATCCTCCGCCATCTGCACCGGCAGCCGCGCGGAAAACAGCAGCGCATCGTGGTCGCGGTGCGTGCCGAAATCGACGTATTTGCGGTTGTACCAGGGATCGATCCGCTCGCCGATCCGTCCCTTGGGGCGGCGGAATTCCTCGCCGTGCAGCACAAAGCCCTTCATCTCCCCGGCCTCGGCCGCGAGACGCTCGAAGGCGGCGGGGTTCGCGTCGATCGCGCGGCGGAAGCCCTCCATACACGCGGCCGTCGGCGCCCAGAGCCCGAGCCCGTAGGAATAGTCCGACGCGCCGATCTCAAACCAGAACGAGGGGCCGAAGCCGCCCGCGCCGGAGGGCGTGAGCGTGAACCAGAGGTGGTCCTTGTACGGCCCGCGGCCGAAGAGACGCCGCGCGTCGCGGTAGATGCGCGAGAGGTGCACGCGGAACTCCTCGTCCGGCGCGCGCAGGGAGAGCTCGTCGTAGACCGCCTTCGCCAGCTCCCTGAAGGGCTCGTGGAGCACGCGCTCGAACTGCGCCTTGTGCTCGAGGAACCAGGGGCGCTCGTTGTGAAAGGCGAGCTCCCAGAGGAACTCGCCGGTCTCTTTTGAAAATCCGGTGAACATGGGGCCGAAACGTCCTTTTCTCTGTGTTACTGCTATTTTACCACTTCGGCGCCCTTTTCGCAAACACAATCGCTGTACAAGGGGAGCAAGCTGTGGTATAATCTATATTCAACGAACATCAACCGCTTGAAAAGGTGGGATTCATTTGAAGATTATCATTGCCGGTGCCGGAAAAGTCGGCGCGGGCATCGCCCAGAGCCTCGAGGCGGAGGGCCACGACATCACCATGATCGACCGCGACGCGGAGACGATCGAGCAGGTCGCGAACTCGCTCGACGTGATCTGCGTGCTCGGCAGCGCCACCAGCCCCGACACCCTGCGCGAGGCGGGCGCCGAGAGCGCGGACATCGTGATGGCGGTCACGGAAACCGACGAGATGAACATGATCTGCGCGCTGGCCGCGCGGCGTCTCGGCGCAAAGTATATCGTCGCGCGTATCCGCGACCCGGAGTATCTGTCCCAGACCGAATTCCTGCGCGAGGCGATCGGCCTGTCGGTCATCGTCAACCCCGAGTACGAGTGCGCCAAGGAGATCTCGCGCATCCTGCGCTTCCCCAGCGCGGTGCGTGTCGAGACCTTCTCCAAGGGCAGCGTCGAGATCATCGACTACCGCGTGCCGGAGGGAAGCCCTCTGAACGGGATGAAGCTGCGCGAGATCGCACGCCGCTTTGACACGAAGGTGCTGATCACGGTCGTTGAGCGCGGCGCGGAGGCCTCCATCCCCCACGGCGATTTCACACTCCGCAGCGGCGACAAGCTCTCGCTGCTCGGCGAGAGCGAGGAGATACGGCGTTTCTTCACCGCCGTTGGCGGCAAGCGGCCGCGCATCAGGAACGTGATGATCATGGGCGGCAGCCGTACGAGCGTGTATCTGGCGGACCTGCTCGATCAGAGCGGGATCTCCGTCACGGTGCTCGACCGCTCGCGCGAGCGCTGCAATGAGCTGTGCGACCTCATCCCCCACGCGCGCGTGATCTGCGGCGACGCCACGCGCGACGAGGTGCTGCTTGAGGAGGGCATCCGCTCGGCCGACGCCTTCGTCGCGCTCACCGGGGACGATGGCGACAACATCGTCACCGCCATGTACGCCAAGCGCTGCGGCGTGCCGAAGACCGTGGTCAAGGTCACGATGCGGCATTTCTCCGGGATGCTCGACGGCGAGAACGACAGCATGATCACGCCCAAGGAGATCGTCGCCCAGCAGATCACCGGCTTTGTCCGCGCGATCTCCAACTCCGCCGACTGGGGCAGCGTTGAGACGATGCATAAGCTCGCCGGCGGCCAGGTCGAGGCGCTGGAATTCCAGGTGGGCGAGGGCGCGCGCTGTATCGGCATCCCGCTCTGTGAGCTGAAGCTGCGCCGCGGCGTGCTCATCAGCGCGATCATCCGCGGTGACAAGACCATGATCCCGAACGGCCTGACGGTGATCGAAAAGGGCGACCACGCCGTGGTCGTCGCCCCCGCGGGCATGCTCAAGGACATCAACGACATGACGGACGACGAGAAATGAACTACAGAATGATCGCCTTCATCCTCTCGCGGGTGCTCCTGATCATGGCGGCGCTGCTGCTGCTGCCGCTGATCACAGCGCTCGTGTACGGGGAGAACATACTGCCCTTCGCCGTGACGATCGCGGCGACGGCCGCCTGCGGCGGCGTGCTGACGCTCTTCCGGCCGCGGACGCGCGAGATATACGCCCGCGAGGGCTATTCTGCCGTGGGCCTGTCCTGGCTCGTGATGTCGCTGCTCGGCGCGCTGCCCTTTGTGCTCAGCGGGGACATCCCGCGCTATGTCGACGCCTTTTTCGAGACGGTCTCCGGCTTCACCACGACCGGCGCCTCGATCCTGAACGATATCGAGAGCCTGTCCCGTTCGGGGCTGTTCTGGCGCTCCTTCACCCACTGGATCGGCGGCATGGGCGTACTGGTCTTCCTCATGGCTGTCATGCCCCTCGGCGGCGAGCGCTCGATGCATATCATGCGCGCCGAGGTTCCCGGTCCGACGGTGGGCAAGCTGGTCCCCCGCGCGCGAGAGACCGCGCGCATCCTCTATCGCATCTATACGGCCTTCACCGTCGCGGAGACGGTGCTGCTGATGTGCGGAGGCATGAGCTTTTACGAGGCCCTGCTCCACGCGTTTGCCACGGCCGGTACGGGCGGCTTTTCGACGCGCAACGCCTCGATCGCGGCCTTTGACAGCGCTTATATCGAGGGCGTGATCGCTTCCTTCCTCGTGCTCTTCGGCATGAACTTCAACCTCTTCTACCTCATCCTGATCGGGCGCGTGCGCGAAGCGCTGCGCAGCGAGGAGCTGCACCGCTATTTTGAGATCATCCTGGCTTCGATACTGCTCATCGTGATCGGCACGGTGCGGCGCTATGGCCTCGGCCAGTCGCTGCGCCACGGCTTTTTCATCACGATGACCACCCTCTCGACGGCGGGCTTCTGTACGCAGGACTACATGCTCTGGCCGGCCTATCTCCAGACGATGATCGTGGTGCTGATGTTCATCGGCGGCTGCGCCGGCTCGACGGGCGGCGGTCTGAAGCTCTCGCGCGTGATGCTTTTTATCCGCACGGCGGCGGCGGACGTGGGGCGCGTGGTCAATCCGCGCCGCGTCAACCGCGTGCAGATGGACGGCCGCCGCGTCACGCCGGAGACGACCGGCGCGGTCTACGCCTACGTCGCGCTCGTGATGCTGATCCTGCTCGGCTGCACGATGCTCGTCTCCTTCGACGGCTTCGACTTCTCGACGAACTTCACGGCGGCGCTCTCGTGCATCTCCAATGTCGGCCCCGGCCTGGGGAAGATCGGCCCGAGCGGCAACTTTTCGATCTTTTCGACCTTCTCTAAGCTCGTGATGGCCGTCACGATGCTCTTCGGCCGGCTCGAGATCTACGCGATGCTGATCCTCTTCATTCCCTCGACCTGGAAGAGAAGGTAAATACAAAAGGACCAAAGCCGGGCGGCCTTCCGCCCGGCTTTTTTGACTTGTTTTTTAATTTTTCTTTGGAAGCGGCCGATGTGTTGAAAAATGAAAGTTTTGTGATATAATGTATCATTAACATAACTATGTGGTTTTGGAGGCAATAATAAGCATGTCTAAAAAGCAGTTCAAGGCTGAGTCCAAGCGTCTGCTCGACCTGATGATCAACTCGATCTATACCAACAAGGAGATCTTCCTGCGCGAGATCATATCCAACGCATCGGACGCGATCGACAAGCTCTGCTATCTCGCCCTGACCGACGACAAGGTCGGTCTCAGCCGCGACGATTTCCGCATCGACGTCATCCCCGACAAGGAGGCGCGCACCATCACCGTGCGCGACAACGGCATCGGCATGAACGCCCAGGAGGCCGAGAACAACCTCGGCGTGATCGCCAAATCCGGCTCGCTGAACTTCAAGAACGAAATGGACGGCGAGAAGAGCGAAGAGCTCTCCATCATCGGCCAGTTCGGCGTGGGCTTCTACTCCGCCTTCATGGTCTCGGACAAGGTCACGGTCATCACCCGCAAATACGGTGAGGAGACGGGCGTGAAGTGGGAGAGCAGCGGCGCGGACGGCTATACCGTGACGCCCTGCGAGCGCGGGAGCGTCGGCACCGACGTCATCATGCACCTCAAGGCCGACACCGAAGACGAGCTCTACAGCACCTATCTTGAGATCTGGAAGCTCAAGGCCCTCATCCGCAAGTATTCCGACTATGTCCGCTGGCCCATCTGCATGGACGTGCCGCGTCAGGAGCGCGAGGAGACCGGCGAGAAAAACGACGACGGCTCGCCGAAGTTCGAGTACAGGACCGTCGTGGAGAACGAGACCGTCAACAGCCGCATCCCGATCTGGCAGCGCAGCCGCAGCGAGGTCACGGATGACGACTGCATCGCCTACTACAAGGAGCACAACCGCGAGGCCAAGGACCCCTGCGCCCTCATCCGCGTCGACGCGGAGGGAGCCGTCTCCTACAAGGCCATGCTCTTCGTCCCCGGCGAGGAGAACTCCGGCGCTTTCTACGGCGAGGCCAAGGGCGGCATTACGCTCTATTCCAACGGCGTGATGATCATGGAGAAGTGCGACAAGCTCGTGCACGACTACTTTGAGTTCGTCAAGGGCGTGGTTGATTCCCCGGACCTGAGCCTGAACATCTCCCGCGAGATCCTCCAGCACGACCGCCAGCTGCGCGTGATCGGCCAGAACCTCGAGAAGAAGATCAAGGGCGAGCTCGAGAAGCTGATGCGCGACGACCGGCCCAAGTACGAGGAGTTCTTCAAGAACTTCGGCTATCATCTCAAGGTCGGCGTCTGCGACGAGTACGGCCGCTACAAGGACTTCCTCAGGGACCTGCTCCTCTTCCACACCGGCGAGGACAAGCAGCTCACGCTCAAGGAGTATGTCGAGAACATGCCCGAGAGCCAGAAGAGCATCTACTTTGCCTCCTCCGACACGCTCAGGCACGCCATGAGCCTGCCCCAGTGCGCGGAGGTCAAGGCCCGCGGCTATGAGCTGATCTACCTGCTCTCCCCGCTTGACGAGATGGTGCTCGAGGCCCTGCACGACCAGGACGGCAAGGGCTTCTGCAACGTCGTGACCGACGATCTCGGCTTTGAGACCGACGAGGAGAAGAAGGCCGCCGAGGAGCGCGACATCGAGAACAAGGAATTCCTCGACTTTGTCAAGGAGTCGCTGGGCGAGCGTTTTGCCAAGGTGAAATTTTCCACCAAGCTCTCCGATCTGCCCTGCGCGATGTCCACCGAGGGCCCGGTCACGCTGGAGATGGAGAAATACTTCCGCCGCGGCCCGAGCGAGGAGATGCGCAAGGTGCGCGCCAGCCGCGTGCTCGAGCTCAACGCCGAGAGCAAGGCCGTCAAGGCCATGAAGGAGGCCTGGGAGACCGACAGGGACAAGGCCGCGCGCATCGCGGACATCCTCGCCTCCCTCGCGGAGCTGACCGCGGGCGCCGACCTGGACGATCCCGCCGCCCTGGCGCGCGGCGTCGAGGGGCTGTTTTAAGAAGCATGGCCGCGGGACGAGGACCCGCGGATGACAACGATTGATCTGGAGAGTGACCCGATGGCGAGAAAGCTGGGCATCTACATCCATATCCCTTTCTGCGCGAGCAAGTGCAGCTACTGCGACTTTTACTCCCTGGCCGGATGCGACCATCTGATGCCGGAGTATCAGAAGGCGCTGCTGGCGCATATCAAGGAGTCGGCGCAGTCGATCAAGCCCTATGAGATCGACTCGATCTACTTCGGCGGCGGCACGCCGAGCTTCTACGGCGCCGACCGCATCGCCGACATTTTCAACGCGCTCAAGCTCGGCGGCAACGTGCGCATCGACAGCGAGGTCACGATGGAGTGCAACCCCGACAGCACCAGCCTCAACGCGCTCAAGCTCCTGCGGGAGGAGGGCGTGAACCGGCTCTCGATCGGCGTGCAGGCCACGGACAACAACCTGCTCAAGCTCATCGGCCGGAGGCACAACTTCCAGCAGGCGGTCCAGACGCTGCAGAACGCGCGCAAGGCGGGCTTCGACAACGTCAACCTCGACCTGATCTACGGTCTGCCGAGCCAGACCAAGAACGACTGGGCCGAGACGCTCGCCCGCATCGTCGAGCTGCACCCCGAGCACATCTCCTGCTACGGGCTGCGCCTCGAGGAGGGCACGCAGATGTACGCGGACTACCACGGCTCGCCCATCCTGCCCGACGACGACGAGCAGGCAGACATGTACTGCTATGCCGCCGAAATGCTCGAGCGTTACGGCTACCGCCAGTACGAGGTCTCCAACTTCTGCGCCCCCGGCTTTGAGTCGAGGCACAATCTGAAATACTGGAATCTGGACGACTACATGGGCTTCGGCCCGGGCGCGCACTCCTGCGTGGGGACGCTGCGCTACAGCTTCGTCCGCGATCTCAAGCAGTACATCTCCGGCGTCGAGAAGCAGACGAGCATCATCGATGAGTATCAGCGCATCGACCCGCTCGAGCGCGCGGTGGAGTATATCATGCTCGGCATGCGCACCGTGCGGGGCATCTCCGAGCGGGACTACCGCATCCGCACCCAGTGCGACTGGCGGCCCGTCTACCAGACGCTGCTGGCCTTCCGCCAGAAGGGCTGGGCCGTCGAGGACGAGGGGAGATGGCACTTCACGGTGCCGGGCTTCCTGATCTCCAACACGCTGATCGGACTGCTGCTCGAGGCGCAGGCCAACGGCAGGATCGAGGGCACGCCCTGGCTCAGCGAGGCCTACGCGGCCGAGGAGAAGATCAGCATCCCCAAGAGCGAGGAAGAGATGTTCACCGATGTCAGACTTGGAGCACTTGTGAACTCTGGCGAACTGCAGAGCGACAAGGAATGATACGTAGACGCCGAACATGCCGATCGTCCACTGATAGATG
>CAMVJF010000049.1 GCA_947167725.1 uncultured Clostridia bacterium
ACCTCCGCCTGCTACGACGCCTACAACTACTGGCTGGAGCCGACCTCCTTCGAGCCCGGCTGGCGCAGATACCTCGCCCGCGAGATCAAAAGCGTCGTCTCCATCCCCGTTATCGCGGCCAATGTCATCCGCACGCCCGAGCAGGCCGAGCGCCAGCTCGAGGCGGGCGACCAGGATTTCGTCGCTTCGGCGCGCGCCTTCATCTGCGACCCGCACTGGGTCGAGAAGGCCGCCTCCGGCCATCCCGAGGACATCCGCCGCTGCATCGGCTGCCTCAACTGCATCCGCTCGTTTATGACGAACGCGGGCGTGGGCAAGCCGGGCGAATGCGCGCTGAACATGAGCGTGGCGCGCGAGAAGGAATACTTCGCCATGCCGCGCGACGGCGAGGGGCGGAAAATCCTCGTCATCGGTGCCGGCCCGGCCGGCCTCACCGCGGCGCAGACGCTCGCGATGCGCGGCTTCGACGTGGACGTGTACGAGAAAGATGAAAAGCCCGGCGGCCAGGTCGTCACCGCCGCGGCCTGTCACCTCAAGGACAAGCTCTACTGGTGCATCGAGGATCTGATGACCGCCGCGGCGAAGGCCGGAGCGAGGATCCATCTCGGCTGCGAGCTCAGCGCCGCGCAGATCGCGGAGCTGGACCCCTGGGGCGTCGTCGTTGCCACCGGCGGCGAACCGCTGCGTCCCCGCGCGATCGAAGGTGTCGATCGCGCCAACGTCTACACCGCGCCTCAGATCATACACCGCGAGGCGGTGCTCAGCGGCAAGCGCGTCGTGGTCGCGGGCTCGGGCATGACCGGGCTCGAGACCGCCGAGATCCTCAACCAGACCGGCAGCCGCGTGACCGTCATCGAGATGGCGCCGGAGCTCGCGCCCGGCACCTGGTTCCAGCTCGTGGACGACGAAATGGAGCGGCTCTCGAAGACGGACACCGTCTTCCTGACGGGCACGAAGCTGCTCGCCGTCGAGGACGGGGGCGTGCGCGTCGAGGATGTGAAGAGCGGCGAGCGCCGTCTCATCCCGGCCGACGCGCTCGTGCTCTCGCTCGGCGTGCGTCCCGCGGGCGATCTCGCGCGGCAGCTCGACAAGTTGAGCGTGCGGCGGATCTGGCGCGTGGGCGACGCCGTCAAAAGCGGCACGATCGCCGACGCCTGTCACAGCGCATACGACGCCGTTATGTCGATCTCATAAACCACAATACAATCATCGAGAGGAGCAGAATCATGGTCAGTCATAAGAACATCGTCGTGACCGGCGCCTCGAGCGGCATCGGCAAGTCCATCATGGACGAACTCGTCGCCCAGGAGGGCAACCGCATCCTGGCCGCCTGCCGCCGCGCCGACAAGATCACCGGCTACGGCGACAACGTGATCCCCTTTTCCTGCGACCTGAGCACCAAGGAGGGCGTGGACGCGCTCTTTGCCAGGGCCGGGGAGGTCTTTGACAAAATCGACATCTTCTTCTGCAACGCCGGCGCTCCCTATTACGAGCGCTTCGACTACGAGGACTGGGACCGCATCTCGCACATCTTCGACCTCAACACCGTCGGCCACATCTACGTCTACTCGAAGTATCTCCACCATCTCGACGGCCGCGAGGGCCGTCTGGTCTACACGATCTCCGCGATGGGCGAGATGGCGCTGCCGGGCTACGCGCTCTACGCCGCGACCAAGTTCGCGATGAAGGGCTTCCAGCAGGCCATCCGCGACGAGACGCCGAAGAACCTGCAGATCAGCTGCGTCTACCCCGTCTCGACCAGGACCAACTTCTTCAACGTCGGCGGCGGCGGGCGCAAGATGGAGCCGCCCTTCCCCGTCCAGGCTCCCGAGAAAGTCGGCAAGGCCGTGGTCAAAGGCATCGAAAAGCTCAAAAAGCATATCTATCCCTGCCCGGTCTATCTGCCGAGCAAGTATCTGATGAACATCCTCCCGCCCGTCAAGTCGCTGTACGTTCAGGCGCAGAAGGGCAAGCTGCGCCGCTTTGTCAGACGCGTCGAGGCGGAGAAGGAAGGCGTCGTGGAAAACATCAAGCTCGAGCGCGAGATCAGAAAATAAGGAGGAACGACTCATGGCGAACATTCACGATATCACGCGCAACGCGTTCATGCTGCGCGGTCCCCTGGCGAAAAAAGGCTATGACTGGTGGTGGCACTCCCTGACGGCGGAGAACGCCGAGACCGGCGAGCAGAAGCCCTTCTATATCGAGTTTTTCACCTGCAACCCCGCGCGGGCCAAGGACGAGCCCGTCATCGTCTGGAACGATCCGGAGAAGCAGAAGCGCGGCGTCCTCCCATCCTACGTCATGGTGAACGTCGGCTTCTGGGGCGAGGATCACGGCCAGCTGCACAACTTCTACGCCTGGAAGGACGTCAGCCTGCGCCCCGACGCGCCCTATGCGATCTCCTGCGGCGGATGCACCTGCTCCGAGACGCACACCGAGGGCCGCGTCGTCGTCACGCCCGAGCAGCGCGACGCCCACCCCGAGTGGATGTGCGACGCGGGCGAGATGAGCTGGAAGCTCGACATTGACAAAAAGATCGCCTTCCACGTCGGCTACGGCGCGGGCAAGTTCTTCCGCGACATCAACGCCTTCGAGATGTTCTGGCACGCCGAAGGCATGAAGAGCGAATACTCCGGCGAGATCGTGCTCAACGGCGTGAAGTACCTGGTCAGGCCCGAGACCTGCAACGGCTACGCCGACAAAAACTGGGGCGGCGATTTCACCTCCCCCTGGGTCTGGCTCTCGAGCAACAACCTGCGCAGCCGCATCACCGGCAAAAAGCTCGAGAACTCGGTGTTCAACATCGGCGGCGGCCGGCCGAAGGTCGGTCCCGTGGCGCTCGAGCGCAAGCTGCTGGGCGAGTTCTATTACGAGGGGACGGACTACGAGTTCAACTTCTCCAAGTTCTGGACCCTCTCGGGCACGAAATTCGACTGCGAGGAGACGGACGACGAGATCCACTGGCACGTCGTGCAGACGACGGCCGCGGCGAAGCTCGACACCGAGATCCGCTGCCGGAAAAAGGACATGCTCAACATCAACTATGAGGCGCCCACCGGTCTCAAGCGTCACAACCGCCTGTGGAACGGCGGCAACGGCACGGGCGTGCTGAAGCTCTATAAGCGCGGCGTGGGCAAATGGGTGCTCATCGACGAGGTCGAGGCCGAGGGCATCGGCTGCGAATTCGGGGAATACGACAGATAATGACTTCTTTCATGGGCAGGATCCTGCGCGTCGATCTGAGCGCCGGGACGGCGGAGAGCGTCGCGATCCCGCAGGAGATCTACGAGGCTGTGCTCGCCGGGAAGGGCCTGGAGGCCTGGTATCTCTATAACAACATCCCCGCCGGGGCGGACCCTCTCGGGCCGGACAACATCCTCGCCTTCGCGGCGGGAGCGCTGTGCGGCACCGGCGCCTTCCTGACGGGGCGCTGGACCGTCGCCTGCAAGAGTCCTTTGACCGGCGGCTGGGGCGACGCCAATTGCGGCGGGCTCTTCGCCCCCGCCATCAAGCAGTGCGGCTATGATGCGATCTTCCTCTCCGGCGTTGCCGAAAAGCCCGTCTACCTCTTTTCCGACGGCCGGACCACCGAGCTGCGCGACGCCTCGGCCTATTGGGGGCTCGACGCGACGGAGGCGGAGAAGGCCCTGCACCGCGATCTCGACGGCGTCTGCCGCAAAAAGCCCTGTGTGGCCGTGATCGGTCCCGCGGGGGAGAAGCTCTCGCTGATCGCCGGCATCTGCAACGAGGGCGGCCGCATCGCCGCGCGCAGCGGCGTCGGCGCCGTCATGGGCAGCAAGCGGCTCAAGGCTGTCGTCCTTGCGGGCACGCGGTCGATGCCCTGCGCCGACCCGGAGAAGGTCAAGGCGCTCTCGAAGGAGCTCGGGCGCAAGCTGCTGAAAATGACGCTGCCCACGGGTCTCGGCGTGTTCATCGGCGCGGGCGGCAGGATGATGGGCCATCTGCCCAGCATGCCGCTCGACGGCTCCCTGACCTCCTACATGTTCCGCGAGTGGGGCACCCAGTCCAACACCTCACTCGCCATCCCGAGCGGCGACGGTCCGATCAAGAACTGGGGCGGTACGCCGCGCGACGTGCGTCTGATGGACGCGGTCTACAACCCCGAGCACATCAACAAGATCGAGACGGCGAAGTACCACTGCTACTCCTGCCCCCTGGGCTGCGGCGGCAGACTGAACATCCGCGGGCGCAAATACGTCAGCTTCGACGAAACGCACAAGCCGGAGTACGAGACGATCGAGGCCTTCGGCCCGCTGCTGATGAACTGGAGCCTCGATTCGATCTACCAGCTCAACGAGCTGCTCAACCGCGCGGGCATGGACACGATCAGCGTGGGCAACACGGTCGCCTGGGCCATCGAGTGCTATGAAAACGGCATCCTGACGAGGGAGCAGACCGACGGTCTCGAGCTCAAATGGGGCGATACCGAGGCCATCCTCGCTCTGGTCGGGAAGATGATCGCGCGCGAGGGCTTCGGCGACGCGCTCGCCGACGGCGTCAAGCGCGCCTCGGAGCGCTTCGGCGGCAAGGAATACGCGATGCACGTCGGCGGGCAGGAGCCCGGCATGCACGACGCGCGCAACGACCCCCAGCTCGGCGTCCATTTCGTGGCCGAGCCCGCGCCGGGCAAGCATACCGTCGGCATGAGCATCGAGTACGGCGCCATGAGCCTGTGCGACATTTGCTCCTGGGCGCCCCCGGCGACGGTACACGCCAAAAAGCGCGACCTCGAGGACACGGAGGAGATGGCCCTGATCTCCAAGGCCAACGCCTGCTACACCATGCTCGTCGACGGCGCGGGCGGCTGCTATTACGGCCAGATGATGGGCGTCCACATGTGGAAGCTCATCGAATACCTCAACGCCGCCGAGGGCTGGGAGCTCGACGGCGACGCGTACATGGAGATCGGCGAGCGCATTCAGACGCTGCGCCAGCTCTTCAACGTCAAGCAGGGCTACGACCCGGCGGCCGTGCGCCTGCCCGACCGCATGCTCGGCGTCCCGCCTCTGCCTTCCGGGCCGCTCAAGGGCGTCACGCTGCGCAACCGCGAGCAGGTGTCCTCGCACTGGCGCGCCTTCGGCTGGGACGACAAGACCGGCGTGCCGCTCCCCGAAACGGTCAGACGGCTCGGCATCGACAAGCTGACGGAGGTGTGAGGCGATGAAGAAAAAAACACCCGTTTTCGATTACCTCAACTGCGTCAGCTGCGGCATCTGCGCCCAGGCCTGCCCCGTCTCCGCGCTCGCGATGCGCCGCGAGGGCAAAAGCGGCAAATACCGCAACGTCTTTCCCGAGCTCGTTGCGGACGGATGCATCGGCTGCGGCAGCTGTGCGCGCGCCTGTCCGATGGAGGTCGTCTCCATGGAGGAGCGCGATGAGAGTTAAGATCCTTCCGCCCCACGGCAGCGACCGGAGCATGCTCGACGAGCGCTCCTGGGCCGAGCTCCCGGAGGGGAGCACCGTGCACGACGCGCTGCGTCTCGTGCGCTGCGGCCCGCTCAAGGCAAAGCTCCTGCTCGTGAGCGTCAACGGCGAGCGCTGCACGCTCGACCGCGCGCTGTGCGAGGGCGACGTCGTCGGCTTCTTTTTCCCGGTCTCCGGCGGCTGAGCGTCCTCGGGGGCCGTCACGGCCTCGTCACGCGGAAAACGCCGCCCGTCGGGGCGGCGCCGATACGCCCCTCCGCCGCGGAAGGGCGGGGCCGCAGCCTTCACGGGCTCCCGCGCCGGGCGCGATCGGAGACAGCGAAAACCGGACTGCCGAATACGGCAGTCCGGTTTTCTGTTTCCCCGCGCCCCTCAGGTCGCGTAGTTTTTCATCTGATCGATGATCAGCTTGCCGACGGTATCGGCAAAATACGAGAAGTCGCGGATCCTGACGAAGTCCTGTCCGTAGACCATCCGCGCCGCGGGAAGGTTCTCGTCGTCTCCGGTAAAAACGCAGAGCACCGCGATCCCCTCCGCGCGCAGCCGCCGGACCTCGTGGGCCGTGTCCTGCAGCGCCCGCATCCCGTCGTAGCTGCGGCCGACGTCGCGCTCGTCCCTGCGGATCTTCGCGCCGTCGAGGGGCTTGACGTCGGAGAGCACGATGAGCATCTTGTGTTCGTACGAGCTCTCGCCCAGCAGGTTCCCGGCCGCGCGGATCGCGAGGCCGTCCCGGTTGCAGCCCTCGGCGTAGTAGTCGAAGATGCTGTCGTTGTTCCGGGCGGCGTAGTCGTTGAACAGCCTCAGCACGGTAAAGCCGCTCATCGAGCAGTAGCTCATCACGCGGCAGGGCACGCGGCATCGCGCGAGCGCCTCGGAGATGATATAGGCCTGGGAGGAGATCTTCTCGGCGCGGCTCACCTGCGAGTGCGACGCGTCGAGCAGGATATCCACGCTCATGTCGCCCGCGTTCTCGTTTTGGATGCGCCGGAAGACCCTTTCGTCGCCGAGCGCCGCGCCGCGCCACGCGAGCGCGGGATCAAGCGCGCCGGCGTTGGCCTTGACCGGGGCGGGCTGCATATGCAGCAGCACGGAGTTCATGATGTTCGTGCTGAGACGCACGATCAGCTGTCTGTTCTGCAGCAGGTGCTTCTGATAATAGGCGCGGTTGTTCGCGATGAGCTCCGCCTGGCGCTTGCGCTGGTGCATCTCGAAGGTGTTGTAGACCCCGCTCAGCTCCGCCACCTCGCCGTCGGTGTAGAACAGATGCGTGAACTTGTGGTTCCCGGTGCAGAGCTGCTTTTCGAGCTGCACGACCCTTTCCAGCGGGAAGATCGGCTTGCCGAACTTCGTCTCGAGAAAGGCGCGCAGCGTCGGCTCGTCCATCTTCGTGCTGAAGGAATGGTCGCTGTTCCAGCCGGATTCCTTTCCGTGATAGAGGTCCTTGTCGTGGACGATCGCGCTGCCCCGCTGCAGGAAGCTGTCGACCGAGACGCGGCGCGGATGGCGCAGTCGGTATCGCAGCCGGATCTTTCCGTCGCCGCGCAGGCCGTAGCGCTCGGAGAAGAAGCGCCGCGCGGTCTCGACGATCTCGTCCGTCGTCATCGTCTCGTCGAAGCGCAGCTCCGATCCCGCGCTCTCGGGCCGCATCCGCTCCAGCACCGGGCGGTCGGCGAGCTCGGTCCGGAAGAGCACCGGCTCGAGCGCGTTCCAGAAGATGCTCTCATAGGCCGCGGAATCCCGGTAGCCGTCGAGCATGGCGAAGAGCCGCTCGAGCTTTTCGTACTCGTAGTGGCGCCGCGCCGCGCCGAAGACGATGTTCCAGTAGATGTCCACCTCGCCCTTGCTGTCGTAGGCCTTGAAGTCCGGGGCGAAGGAATAGTCCCTCGCGCAGTTCCATATGATATTGTCGGCGCGTCTGCGCTGGAATTCCGAGAAGTTCTGCTCCATAGTCTTCAATGGGGGGGACTGCCCGCCGGGGGGGCGGGCGATGAAAGCGCGGCGGCGGACAGGATGGTGCGCGGCGGGCCGTCAGGCCCGCTGCGCGAGGAAGATCTCCTCCTTCGTCAGCTTGCCGTCGATGCGGCTTGCGACGATATCCTCGACGAGCGTTCTCTCGAACTCGTCGAAGCTCTTGTTGATGATCGCGATGCTGATCGCGTCGCGCATGTTCAGTCCCTTGTCCACGAGATTGACCGCGGCGAGCAGACCGCGCAGGTCGAGCGCCTTCGTCGAGATCTCCGAGCTCTCGCACTTTCGGCGGATCTCTCCGAACAGGGCGGTGAGCTGGGCGGCGTATTCCGCCTTGAGCGAGGGATACTGCTCCGCGAGCAGCTTTTCGAGATTTTCCCCGGAGATCACGGGCATGTTGATGACCATGAAGCGCGAGGCCAGCGCCTCGTTGAGCTCGCGCGTGCCCGCGTAGCCGTAGTTCATCGTCGCGATGAAGCGGGTCGGCGGCGCGAGCCGGATGCGGCTGTAGCCGGGGACGTCGATGATGCGGCGGAAGTCGAGCGTCGCGTGCAGCACGGCGAGGGATTCGTTCTTCGCCATGTTGATCTCGTCGAGCACGCCGAAGCCGCCCGCCTCGGCGCAGGCGAAGATGGGGCCCTTGCGGAAGGAGACCTCGCCGTTTTTAAAGGTATCCGTTCCGATGAGGCTGGCCGCGTCGGTGTTCAGATAGAAGGAGATGTCCCACTCCGGCCTGCCGAACACGGCGGAGAGGTTTTCGGCAAAGACGTTCTTGCCGGTCGCCTTCGGTCCGACGAGCAGGATGTTTTCTCCCGAAAGGATGGCCGTGATCGCGAGCTTCCAGATCTCGGCGCCGAAATACTTGAAGCGCGGGGTCGGGATGCGCAGCTCGTCGCCCTCCGCGACGGGCCAGCTCTCCCGGTATTCCTTGATGCGCTCGATCAGCGCCTCCTCAATGCCCTCTTGTCTCAAAAAATCCAGCATCTTTTCAAACCTCCCGGTGGATTCGTTTTCCTGATGGAAAGTGTAGTCTCAAGCTCCGCGTTTGTCAATCTGTATGCGTCATATCCGGCGCCCGCCGTATCGGGAAGCAAACGGAGCGCGTCCCGCCCTCCGCGCTTCAGGCGTTCCGGATCGACCGGATGATCCACTGCGAGATCGGGGACTCGATCTTGTAGAACAGCACGCCGCAGGCGCAGCACAGCGCGAGATTGACCGCCACGCGCAGCGGCGCGAAGGGGACGAAGCGGTACACGGTCCTCGCGGCGGCCCAGTAGTAAAGCATCTGGACAAGGAAGATATGATACGACGCCTTCCCGAGCAGCTCGAGGAGGGCGCAGCGCAGGCTCTCCTTCCCCATCAGATGCGGCATGACCGGCACCAGGAACAGCACCGCGAACACGCTGGTCTTGGTCCACTGGTCCGTGAAGAGCGGCACTCTGCCGGTGTACTGGAAAACGACGATATACGCGACGCCGAGCGCGCCGGCCGCGTAGTACCACAGCCGGTTTTCCCCGCGGCCGTCCCCGTCCCGGAGTTTCCACAGATAGCAGCCGTAGGCCAGGATAAAGAGGTAGCGGAGCGCGCAGATGCGGTACAGCTCCGGGCTCATACCGGCGAGGCTCTTGCCGATCTCGAAGAGCACGTTGACGAGGAAGCAGCCGGCCAGCGTCCAAAAGCCGAAGCGTCTGGTCAGAAAAGCGACCAGGGGGACGATCAGAACGATCTGGAGCATGACCGGGATGTAATACGAGCCCTGCCCTTCGCCTCCCGTGAAGAAGTTCTCCAGCAGGATCAGGGCCGACGCCTCTCCGCCGCGGAGGAACACTCTCACGGCCTCCCGCAGCAGGTACACCGGGAGGAACGGGAGCAGATACCGAAGCCACCTGCACAGGAGCTCCTTCCCGCCGTACACGTCCCGCAGGCTTTGCCCCTTGCGCTCGAAGCTCATCGAGCTGACATAGCCCGTCACGACCATGAACAGCGGGACCGCCATCGCGATCCAGAAGGGGAACAGGAGCAGCAGTCTCTCCCTGTCGGTCCAGGCGTAGTGCGTGATCACGATAAAGATCGCCGCGGCGCCCTTGAGCACGTCAAGATAGCTTAGCCTTGCTTGCTTGCTTGCTTGCTTGCTTGCTTGCTTGCTTGCTTGCTTGCTTGC
>CAMVJF010000050.1 GCA_947167725.1 uncultured Clostridia bacterium
TTGACCCTTACACGATTTCCAATCGTGCGCGCTCGACCAACTACGCGACATCTCCACGTGTTTGCTCAAGAAATGGTATTCAATTTGTCAGCTCGCCTATTATAATTCACAAGCATGGCAAAGTCAAGGGATTTTTTCGCCCTGTTTGCCGGAATAGGCCGCGCCTCCTTTACAGATAATAAAGGGGAAAAACGCCGGAATGCCCGCGCGTCGGAGCGTGACGACGGAGCGTGACGGCAAAGGAGAGAGTATGATGAAAATGACCAACGAGGAATACCGGCAGTATGCCGAGCGGCGCGCGCCGCGCTCGCCGATGAGGGCGAACCTCCTGCGCGCTTACCTTTACGGCGGGACGATCTGCTGCGTGGGACAGGGGCTGATCGCGCTGTTCACCGCGGGCGGGCTCGACGAGGAGACGGCGGGAACGGCCGCGTCGATCGCCCTGATCTTCCTCGGAGCGGCACTGACCGCGCTGGGGATCTACGACGATATCGCAAAGCGCGCGGGGGCGGGCACGCTCGTGCCGATCACGGGCTTCGCCAACTCCGTAGCCGCGCCGGCGCTGGAATTCAAAACGGAGGGCTTCATCACCGGCACCGCGGCAAAGATGTTCGTGATCGCGGGACCGGTGATCGTCTACGGCGCGGGCGCGAGCGTGCTGTACGGACTCGCACTGCTGCTGACCGGCGCGGCGTGAGAGAAAGGAGGACGGAAAATGGGCAGGAAAAGCGAGAAGAAAAGAAAAAAGCCGCCGGTGGAGACGGCGCTCGATTTCCGCGCACGGGAGCGAAGCGCGGAGGCGAAGGCCTCGGCAGTGGATCCCGGGACCGCCGCGCCGGACGGCGTCAGCGGAAAGTGGGAATAAGACCGTTGTCTTCCTGAAAGCGGAGGAGAAACGGGCCGTCGGGGACGGGAGGCGCGGCGAGGTTTCGGCGGGCGGCCGCAAGGGCCGCCCCTGCGGGGGGGGGTACGCGATCAGGGCTCGGCGTACATGGCGGAGATGCTCGCGCGGGTGCTGCGCACGAAGCTGCGCAGCAGGCTCTCGCCCTGACGGCTGGCGCTGACGACAAGACCCAGCGAGCGGTAGCCGCGCGGCGCGAGCGGCAGCGTCCGGACCTCGGCGGTCATGCCCTGCAGGATCAGACGCGAAAGGATCGTGAGCCCCAGGCCGTGCTCGACCATCAGGATCAGCGAGACGTCGTCCATGTT
Organism: uncultured Clostridia bacterium; assembly: GCA_947167725.1. Lineage (GTDB taxonomy): Bacteria > Bacillota > Clostridia > Oscillospirales > Oscillospiraceae > Limivicinus. Next base: position 1,210 of record CAMVJF010000050.1, read on the forward strand.
GGTATAGCGCGTGCGCGGCGAAACGCGCGGCTCCTGCGCGGCGAAGAGCGGGTTGATGTCCATCTCGAAGCCCAGCGAGGGCATCAGAAAATCCGCGCCATTGAAACGCTCGACGGGGAAGGACTCGCCCTCGACGGGATAGCCGGCGGGCAGGACGGCCATGAGCTCGTCGACGCGCAGGGAAAACCAGTTCAGCCCCTTGAGCAGAGAGGGCTGATAGCTCACAAAGGCGCAGTCGAGCTCGCCGTTCTTCACACGCTCGTACATCTGCTCGATGCTGCCGACGGAAACCGAAACGTCCGCCCCCGGGACCTCGCGCAGAAAGTCCGAAAGGATCGTCGGCAGCCAATGACGCGAAACGCTGGCGTAGGCGCCGATGCGGATCGCGCCGCCGCTCCTGTCGCGCAGCAGCGCCGCGCCGTGCTCGAGCGCGTCGGCCGCGGTGACGAAGGCGCGCATGGACGCCGCCAGGCTCTCGCCCGCGGGAGAGAGGCGCACGCCGCCCTTGCCGCGCATGAGCAGCCGGACGCCGAGCTCCGTCTCAAGAGAGTTCATCATCTGCGTCAGCCCCGCCTGCGTATAGCCAAGCTCCGCCGCCGCGGCCGTCAGACTGCCGGCTTCCGCCGCCGCGAGAAGGGCCTTGATCTTTTTGCTCTCCATGTTAAATATTTCACTTCCTTATGCCTGGAAGATCTATAAGCATCCCTTATGCTTGATATAATAATATACAGGTATGAAAAACGCAAGGCCGATGTTATAATTTATTCACATTTCCGATAGGTATCTATCAACAAGAAAAGGAAGAGAGGTTAAACTATGGAAAACAAACGCAGTTCATGGGGCAGCAACATAGGCTTCCTGCTTGCGGCCATCGGCTCTGCGGTCGGCCTCGGCAACATCTGGGGCTTCCCGTTCAAGATGGGCAAATCCGGCGGCTTCACGTTCCTGATCATCTATCTGCTGCTCGCGGTCTTTGTGGGTCTGATCATCATGGTCTCCGAGCTGGCGGTCGGCCGTAAAACCAAGAAGAGCCCGATCGACGCATACAGAGAAGTCTCGAAGAAGTTCAAGTGGCTCGGCTGGCTCGCCACCATCGCGCCGTTCATGATCATGAGCTTCTACACGGTGCTCGGCGGCTACTGCCTGCAGTACGTCGCGCTGAACCTGTCCGAGCTGAGCTTCGGCAAGGATCTGGTCGCGGTCGGCGGCGCGGAGGCCTTCAACGCGATCCGTACGCAGCCCTTCGGCGCCGTCGTCTTCACGGTGTTCTTCACGATCATCTGCATGATCATCGTGCAGGGCGGCGTTGACAGCGGCATCGAGAAGTTCAACAAGATCGGCATGCCGGCCCTGTTCGTGATGCTCCTCATCGTCATCATCAAGTCCCTCACGATGCCCAACTCCATCGAGGGTCTGAAGTTCATGTTCGTTCCCGGCTACGCGGTCGCGCAGGGTTATATCGACAAGGCGCCGGACGTCGTAACGGTCCTCGGCACGGCCGGCGGCCAGATGTTCTTCTCCCTGTCCCTGGCCATGGGCGCCATCCTTACATACGGCTCCTACCTGAGCAAGGAGGAGAACCTGGTCAAGAACTCCGCGATCATCGTCGTCTCCGATACGCTGATCGCCATCATGGCCGGTATCGCCGTTATCCCCGCCTCCGTCTCCTTCGGTATCTCCCAGGGCCTCAGCCCCGCTGATATTGCCGGCGGCCTCGGCGGCCCGGGCCTGCTGTTCGTCACGCTGCAGAACGTGTTCTCCAGCATGGGCACCATCGGCCCGCTCTTCGGCACCATCTTCTACGTCCTCGTTCTGATCGCGGCCATTTCCTCCGCCATCTCCCTGATGGAGACGGTCGGCGCCCACTGGATCGACAAGGATCTGCAGAAGGGCGAGACCGATACGCGCAAGCGCGTCATCCTCATCGTCTCCCTGCTCATCCTCCTCGAGGCGGTCGTGGTCGCGGCCGACGGCCTCGGCAAGAGCAACTTCACGCCCGCTCTGCTCCTTGGCATCCAGGGCTCTGTTCCCGATGTGCTGGCCGACTGGCTCGACTTCATGGACACCTGGTCCGAATACCTGCTCATGCCGCTCGGCGCCATGCTCATGGCTCTGATGATCGGCTGGGAGATCGGCCCGAAGGTGGTCCTCGACGAGGTCGGACACGGCAACCACTCGCCGTTCTTCGCCAAGTTCTACTCCTTCTGCGTCAAGTTCATCGTTCCGATCGTCATGGCCTTCGTCCTGGCCGGTTCGCTGAAGGGCAACTGCGGCGGCTCCTCGATCATGTGGTACATCATCGCCGGCGTGCTGCTGGTCGCCTTCTGGATCTTCGCGGCCATCAAGGCAAAGGACGAGGCAGAGGCCTGAGACGCGTTTCCCCGACGTCATACGCCGGGGGAGGCATCCAAAGACTGACACTCACATTTCACTCATCCTCATCTACCCAGGCAAAAGGCAAAGGGCTTCCCGCGGGAGGCCCTTTGTTTCTTTTGCGGAGGGGCGGGACAAAAAGGGCGCGGGAGCAAGCGCAAATCCTTGAAGTCCCGCTCATAATGCGGTAAAATGAATTCCGGAAGCGGGGAAGGAAATGCATCTTGCACGCATTTACCTGTTGCACCTTTTCCCGACATCGTATATAATATTGTCTGAAAAATAACGATCATGCATTTGCGGAGGAAGCGCGGCCTTGGAAAGAGTCCTGATTCACATACACGGCATCGTGCAGGGAGTCGGCTTCCGCCCCTTTATTCATAAGCTCGTGCTGCACTATGCCCTCGCCGGGAGCATCAAGAACACCTCCTCCGGCGTGGAGCTGGAGCTCGAGGGCGAGCGGCCGGAGCTCGAGCGTTTTCTCGAAGATCTGCCCCTCAAGGCGCCGAAGCTCGCCGTCATCGAGCGCGTCGAGTACGAGTTCTCCCGCGAGCTGAAGGGCTTTCGGGACTTCCGGATCCTCTCGAGCCGGACCGAGGAGCAGCGCAACACGCTCATTTCCCCGGACATCGGCATCTGCGAGGACTGCCTGCGCGAGCTGCGCGATCCCCGCGACCGGCGCTACCGTTATCCTTTCATCAACTGCACCAACTGCGGCCCGCGCTTCACGATCATCAAGGACGTGCCCTATGACAGGGCCAAGACCTCCATGAGCCGCTTCCCGATGTGCCCGGACTGCGAGCGCGAGTACCACGATATCGAGAACCGCCGCTACCACGCCCAGCCGGACTGCTGCCCGGTCTGCGGCCCGCACGTGTTCTATCTCGACGCGGAGGGACGGGAGACGGAGGGCGACGCGATCGAAAACGCGCGCGACGCGCTCAAAGCGGGAAAGATCGTCGCGATCAAGGGCCTCGGCGGCATGCACCTTGCCTGCCGCTGCGACGAGCCGGAGATCGCCCGCACGCTTCGGCGGCGCAAGCAGCGCGACGAGAAGCCCTTCGCGGTCATGTGCCGCGACATCGGGGCGGCGAAAAAGCTCTGCCGCGTCTCCAGAGAAGAGGAGGCGCTTCTGACTTCCTTCCGGCGGCCGATCGTGCTGCTGGAAAAGCGGGAGAGCGGCGCGCTCGCACACCTGAGCGAAAACGGCTATGTGGGCGTGATGCTGCCCTATACGCCGCTGCATTACCTCGTTTTCGGCGACGACATCGATATGCTCGTCATGACGAGCGCGAATCTCTCCGACACGCCGATCATGTTCCGGAACGACGAGGCGCTCGAAAAGCTGCACGGAATCGCCGACGGCTTCCTGCTGCACGACCGCGAGATCCAGACGCGCTGCGACGACTCGCTGTGCTTCGCGCTCGGCGGGAGCGAGTATTTCCTCCGCCGCTCGCGCGGCTACGTGCCCTTCCCGGTCAGCGTGCGCGAGAGCGTGCCGGCGGCGCTCGCCTGCGGCGCGGAGCAGAAGGCGAGCTTCTGTCTGTCGAAGGGAAACTACGTCTTCCCCAGCCAGCACATCGGGGATCTGAAGAACATCGAAACCTTTGAAAACTACGCGGGGCAGATCCGGCACTTCGAGCGGCTGTTCGACATCAGGCCGGGGCTGCTTGCCTGCGATCTCCATCCCGATTATCTCTCCACGGCCTATGCCGCGGAGCGCGCCGAGGACGAGGGGATACCGCTCGTCCGCGTCCAGCACCACCACGCGCATATGGCGGCCTGCATGGCGGACAACGCCCTCGAGGGCGAGGTCATCGCGCTCGTCTGGGACGGCGTGGGGTACGGCACGGACGGCACGAGCTGGGGCGGAGAGTGCCTCGTCGGCGGGTATGAGAGCTTCACCCGGGTCGGCAGTCTGCTCCCGATCGCGCTCCCCGGCGGCGACGCCGCCGTCCGGGAACCGCTGCGCGTGAGCTGCTCTCTGCTGCGCGCGGCGGGCGAGAGCACCCGGGGCATCCGCGACGGCGCGGCCTACGACTTTCTGCTCGACAATGCGCTCAACTGTCCGCTCTCGAGCGGGATGGGGCGCCTCTTCGACGGCGTCTCGGCCCTGATCGGCATCAAGGAGCGCTGCAGCTACGAGGGACAGGGCGCGGTGCTGCTCGAGGCGGCGGCCCGCGGCGATGAGGGACGCTACCCGGTCTCCTTCCTCGAGGAGGACGGCCTTGCGCGCTTCGACTGGCGCGAGATGATCCGCGCGATCGCGGCCGAACACGCCGGCGGCGCGGACAGCGGCGTGATCGCCGCGCGCTTCATGAACACGCTCGCGGACATGGCCGTACGCCAGTGCCTGCGCGCCCGCGAGATCAGCGGGCTCGAACGGGTCGTGCTCTCGGGCGGCAGCTTTCAGAACAGGTATCTCCTGCGCCGCCTCCCCGCGGCGCTCGAGGAAAAGGGCTTCACGGTCTACCGCCACCGCCGCGTTTCGCCGAACGACGAGGGACTGTCCCTCGGCCAGCTGATGATCGCGGCCGCGCAGACGAGGGAAGCGCGGATACAGACAAAGAACCAGACTCTGAATACAACAAGGAAAACACCATGTGTCTTGCCATCCCCTTAAAACTCATTGAAATCAACGGAAAAGACGCCGTAGGCGAGGCGATGGGCATGAAGCGCGCCGTGCGGGTCGACTTCATCCCCGAGCCGAAGCTCGGCGATTACGTCATCGTCCACGCGGGCTTTGCCATCGAAAGGCTCGGTGAACAGCAGGCCCTGGAGGATCTCGAGGCGTGGGAGGAAATGAAGGATGTCCTTTGACGCGAAGCGCGTGATCGACGCCATGGCCGCCCTGCCCCTCGGCGAGGTCCGGCTGATGGAGGTCTGCGGTACGCATACCATGGCGATCGCCAGAAGCGGCATCCGCTCGATGCTCCCCGAAAACGTCAGGCTCCTCTCCGGCCCCGGCTGCCCCGTGTGCGTCACGCCCGGCGAGGTTATCGACGCGGTGCTGGAGCTCGCGATGCGCCCCGGACTGATCCTCGCGACCTACGGCGACATGGTGCGCGTCCCGGGCAGCACGCCCGGCGACAATCTCGCCCGCCGCCGCGCGCTGGGCGCGCGCGTCGAAGTGGTCTATTCCCCGGTCGACGCGGTGGAGCTCGCGCAGAAGAATCCCGAAAGCCAGGTCGTATTCCTCGGCGTCGGCTTCGAGACCACGGCCCCCGGCACCGCCGCCGCCGTGCTGACGGCGCGGGAGCGGGGCGTGCGGAACTTCTCGCTGTTCTCCATGCTCAAGACGGTCGAGCCGGCGCTGCGCGCGCTGATCGCCGCCGAGGGCTTCAACGTGCAGGGCTTCCTCTGCCCGGGCCATGTGGCGACGATCCTCGGCGAGCGGGGCTTTGCATTCCTCCCGCGGGACTACGGCCTGCCGGCCGTGATCAGCGGCTTTGAGCCGGAGGATATCCTCGCCGCGGTCTATCTGCTGCTCCGGCAGCTCGCCGAGGGGAAGAGCCTCGTGCAGAACGAGTACCGCCGCGCCGTCGCGCCCGCGGGCAATCCCCTCGCCCGCGCGATGATGGAGCGCTGCTTCACGCCGCGGCGCGATCTCTGGCGCGGGCTCGGCGCGATCGAGGACAGCGGTCTGAGGCTGCGCGGGGAGCTGGAGGACTTCGACGCGGAGAAACGCTTCGGCGTCGTTTACGCCGCGGAAAGCAAGCCCACGGCCTGCCGCTGCGGCGAGGTGATTACCGGGCGGCTCGCGCCGGGCGGCTGTCCGCTTTTCGGCAGACGCTGCACGCCCGAGGACCCGGTCGGGCCCTGCATGGTGTCCTCCGAGGGGGCCTGCGCGGCGGCGTACAAGTATCAGACGGTATAAGGAAAAGCCCTTGGTCAGCCGCAGAGGCTGACAGCGCCCCCGAAGGGGGCCAAAAGGCAGGGACCGGATATGGACGAGATCATTACGCTGGACTACGGCAGCGGGGGCAAAAAGACCTCGCGGCTGATCGAAAACATGATCGTGCCGGCCTTTTCAAACCCGGCGCTCGAGGCGCTGGGCGACGGCGCGATCCTCCCCGGCGCGGAAAAGCTGGTCTTTTCGACCGACAGCTTCGTCGTGAGCCCCCTCTTCTTCCCCGGCGGGGACATCGGAAAGCTCGCGGTCTGCGGCACGGTCAACGACGTCGCGGTCAGCGGCGGCGTGCCGAAGTATTTAAGCTGCGCTTTTGTGATAGAAGAGGGTTTTCAAAGCGAGGCTCTCGGGCGTATAATAGAGTCGATCCGCAAGGCGGCGGACAAGGCCGGCGTCGAGATCGTCACCGGCGATACCAAGGTCGTCGAGCGCGGCCGCGGCGACGGACTGTATATCAACACCGCGGGCATCGGCTTTCTGAAGTACCCCGGACTCTCCCCGCGCGCGATGCGGCCGGGGGACGACGTGATCGTTTCCGGCACGCTGGGCGACCACGGCACGGCCGTGATGCTCGCGCGCAGCGCGATGATGAGCGGGGAGATCCGCTCGGACTGCGCGGCGCTGGGCGGCCTGTGCGCGGCCGTCCTCGGGAGCGGGGGCGCGGTACGCGTGCTGCGCGATCCGACCCGCGGCGGCGCCGCGACGACGCTCTGCGAGTTCGTCGAGGGCACGGCGCTCTCCGTCGAGCTCAACGAGAGCGCGCTGCCCGTGCGAGGCGAGGTGCGCGCCGCCTGCGAGCTGCTCGGGCTCGATCCGCTCTACTGCGCCAACGAGGGCAAGCTCCTGTGCGTCGTCGCGCACGAGGACTGCGGGCGCGTGCTCGCGGCCATGCGCGGGACCGAGGAAGGGAAGGACGCGGCGGTGATCGGCCGCGTGAGCGACCGCTACCCGGGCAAGGTCGTGATGCGCACGGCCTTCGGCGGGAGCCGCATCCTCCAGAAGCTGGCGGGAGCCCAGCTTCCCAGAATCTGTTGATGCATGCCGAAAGGCATTTATCATAAAACTGTCGCAAACTATTTTTCAATACGGGGAAACAGAGGTGAAACGAATGCAGGAGTACAAAAAGATTATGATCGGCAAGGATCAGATCGTACCCGTTGCAGAGCGCATGAGGAAGAACGGGGTCTGGCTAACCATGATCCACGCTTTCGTCACCAAGGAGGGGCAGATCGAGATCTGCTACGACTACCAGGTGGAGCCCGCCGTGGAGTCCTACCACGTCGTCGGCGAGACGGTCGTCCCCTCGATCGGCGGGATCTATGACGTCGCCGCCGAGTGGCCGGAGCGTGAGATCAACGAGCTCTTCGGCGTCACCTTCGAGGGACTGGACGTTTCCAAACGCCTGTTCCTGCCGGAGGATATGCTCGAGACGCAGGGCAAGGGTCAGATCATGGTCACGCCCCTGAGCGAGCTGCGCAGGCTGAACAGAGAGGAGGCGGGTGAACAATGAGCTACATTCTCCCCATCGGCCCCTACCATCCCGCTTTGGAGGAGCCGGTACACGCCAGACTGATCACCGAGGGCGAGATCATCAAGGACGCCGAGGTCTTCGTCGGCTATAACCACCGCGGTATCGAAAAGCTCGCCACCGAGCGCAACGCCATCCAGACCCTCGTGCTGGTCGAGCGCGTGTGCGGCATCTGCTCCCACTCCCACGCCTTTACCTACGCGATGGCCGTCGAGCAGATCAACCAGCTCGAGGTCCCCAAGAGAGGCGCCTATATCCGCGTCATCACCGCGGAGCTGGAGAGGCTGCACTCCCACTTCCTGTGGCTGGGCATCGCCTGCCACATCATCGGCCACGACA
>CAMVJF010000051.1 GCA_947167725.1 uncultured Clostridia bacterium
CGCTATCTCGCCGCCGCCGAAGAGCTCTCGGCGCGCCTCTCCGCGGCGGAGACACGAACGCCACTCGCCCGCGCCGCACGGCTCTTCGCCCTGACCGAGCTTTACGCGGCGGATTACGATCCGGCCCATATCGCCGCGGCACGCGCGATCGCCGCTGCGCTCGGAGACGCGGAGCGGGGGAGCGACGGCCGGCCCTCGGCCGGGGGCGACCGAACGCTCAGCCTCGCCGCGCTCGGCTTCGACGCCCTCTGCCGTCTCACGGGGGAGGACAGGTGGCGCCGGCGCTGCCTCGAGCTCCTGCGCGAGCTCACCGAGCACCCCGCGCGCCACGGCCCGGAGAGCCTCGCCGCGCTCTGCGTACCCTTCGCCTTCGGCGCCGAGGGGCGCGCCCTCCTGTGCGTCACGCCGGAGGAGAAAGCGCCTGCGGCGCTCTCCGTGCTGACCGCCCGCTACGCGCCCGACCTCACGGTCCTGCTCAAAACGCCCGGAAACGCCGACGCCCTCGCGGCCGCCGCACCCGGGACCGCCGCCTTCGCGATCGGGGGGAAAACGCTTTTTTTCTCGCAGAACGGGGGAAAATGGGGCCCTCCGACCGCCCTGTGAGCAAAGAGAACAAAAAGAATTCTTAATTTTTCACTTTTTTGTTACCAAAATGAAATATTTCTCTTGCTTTTTTGAGAGACTTGTCGTACAATAAGCGCAAGAAAACTGGTTTCGTGGGAGGAACTGGAAAATGAAGAAAAGAATTATCAGTTTGCTCATGGCGCTCGTGATGTTCGGAGCGCTGCCCGTGATGAGCGCGCGCGTCTTTGCGGACGGGGATTATATCGAGTACACCGTCGGCAAGGAGACCATGCGCATCATCTGCGAGAAGAACGGCCTCGACTACGATTTCTGCAAGGCCGCCATCATCAAGCTCAACAGTGAGTTCTCCACCGAGGAGGATTTCTCGAAGAACCTCACCTATGGCATGACCATCAAGATCCCGAAGACGAACGCCGACGCGGCCAAGATCCGCGGCGTCGCTCTGCCGTCCGACGTTCCCGCATCCGGCACGCCCTCCAGCGGCTCGAGCTCCGGCGCGAGCGGCAACTATGTCGAGTACAAGGTCAAGAACAACGACACCATGATCGCCATCTGCAAGGAGAAGGGCCTTGATTTCGACAAGTGCAAGGAAGCCATCAAGAAGCTGAACAACTACACCAGCGATTACAGCTTTCTGACGATGAAGACCGGCGACGTGGTCAAGCTGCCGAAGTCCAACGCTGACGCGGCCGCGATCGTCTCCGCCGCCTCGACCACCACCGGCACGACCACTACCGGCACGACAACCACCGGCACGGCCACGACCCTCACGGGCAAGGACTATGTCGCCGCCTATATGGTGCCTTACACCGTTAAGGCGGGCGAGACGCTCTTCGGCATCTGCGCGGCCAACAACATCGATTACTCCCGTTACGGCAACCTGATTGTCCAGGCCAGCGGCCTCAAGAGCGCCGACAGGATCCACAGCGGCGATGTGCTGTACCTGCCGAGCAACAGCTCGTCGGGCAACGCCTTCACCATCGTGGCGCACACCGTCCAGGCCGGGGAGACGACCTACGGCATCTGCCAGACGCTCGGCATCGATTACAGCGCGAGGCTGAACATGATCGCCGCCCTCAACCCGGGCAAGAACCTCTCGGCGATCTACCAGAACCAGCTGCTGCTCTTCCCCAGCGGTAAGGGCGGCGCTGCCGCCGGCACGGCGGCCGGCACGACCGGCGCGGCCAGCGGCTATGTTCCCGCCGCTGCCGCCGGCACCACCGGCACCGCCGCGACTCCCGTCGCCGCGACCGCGCAGGCCAAGGTGGGCGTGAACTTCTACCTCAAGGAGATCACGATCAAGAAGAACGACACGGTCTACGACCTGGTCAAGGCCGCGGGCTTCGACTACACGACCTACTACGCCGACGTGCTCCTTGCCTTCAACAATCTCGGCGGCTTCGGCAACCTCAAGGAAGGCGACAAGCTCCTGATGCTCTCGAAGACCTCCGATGGCGCGAAGTACATGATCAAGGGCTACGAGGTCAAGAACGGCGACACGACGATCAAGATCTGCGGCGACGCGAAGGTAGACTTCAACGCCAACCAGAATCTGATCGCGCGCCTGAACCCGAGCCTCAACATCTCCAACATCCGCGTCGGCAACATCCTGCTGCTGCCGCACGTCCTCTGATTCAACAAGCAAAACAGACCGGGTCCGCCGATACGGCAGACCCGGTCTTTCTGTTTGCCATTATCCCTGCGCGCAGGCGTCCTTGACGTAGCGCACCACATAGTCGCAGAAGCGCCGCGTGGCGGGACCGGCGTTCTCGCCGGCCGCGAGCGCCAGCCCGATCGTACGCTTCGCCTCCGGCACGAGCGGGAGCGTCAGCACCTCGTCGTGCCGACCCTTCAGGAGCAGCTCGGGCATGATGCTCATGCCGAGCCCCTGCTCGACCATCGCGATGATGGCGTAGTCGTCCTTGGTGTAGAAGCGGACGTTGGGCTTCACGCCCGCCGCCTCGAGCGCGCGCCGCGCGTCGTGATCGGAGCTCTCGAGCAGGGAAATGAAGGGCTCGCGCTCGCACTCGACGAGCGGGAAGCGCGGATAGCTCGCGTAGCGGCTGTCGCGGGGGAGGATCGCGAGCAGGCGGTCCTCCATGAGCGTGATCGTCTCGCATTTGAGCTCGCAGGGCAGAGCGACGAAGCCGATATCGATGCTCCCGTCGGCCAGCCAGGAGTTGACGTCGTGGTAGTCGCCGTTGAGCAGCTTGAAGCTCACCTGCGGATAGTCGCGCTGGAATTCCTTGAGCACGGCGGGCAGCCAGTGCACGGCGACGGAGGTGAAGGCGCCGATGCGCACGGTGCCGCAGTCGAGCCCGCGGATCGCGGCGGCCGTCTGCTCGAGCCGTTCCTCCGCGGCGAGCAGCGAGCGCACCGCGCCGATCATGCGCTCGCCCTCGTCGGTCAGCCGGAGCGAGGAGCGTGTGCGCTTGAGCAGCCGGAAGCCGAGCTCGCGCTCGAGCGCGGCGATCGTGTGGCTGACGGCGGACTGGGTGCAGCCCAGCGCCTCCGCCGCGCGCGTCAGACTTCCGAGTTCCACCGCGCTGAGCAGCGCTCGATATTTTGAAATCATCTGCAGCCCTCCCGATACGACACATGAAAATAATTCATACGGAAATGAAAAGAATTAACACCGTTTCTATTATACGTCCTTTTCCGAAAAAAACAAGCGCAAGCTGCCGCAAATCGTCTTGAACGCCGGGGACGTTCCGGTATAATGCACTTAAGCGAACGGAAGGGGACGATACCATGAACGGAATGATCTATGTACTGGGCGCGATCGCGGTCTATCTCATCGGCATGCTGGCGATCGGCGTCGCCTATTCGAAAAACAATAACTCCGAGGACTTCTTTCTCGGCGGGCGCCGTCTCGGCCCTGTGGTCACGGCCATGAGCACCGAGGCCTCGGACATGAGCGCCTACCTGCTGATGGGCGTGCCGGGCCTCGCGATGTTCTGCGGGGTGGCGGAGGCGAGCTGGACGGCGATCGGCCTCGCGGCGGGCACCTATCTCAACTGGCTCATCGTGGCCAGGCGCCTGCGCCGCTACAGCGCGGCGACCGGGGCGATCACGGTGCCGGATTTCCTCGCACGGCGATTCCGCGACAAGTCCAGGATCATTGAGACGGTCGGCGCGCTGGTCATCATCATCTTCTTCGTGCCCTACACGGCCTCCGGCTTCGCGGCCTGCGGCAAGCTGTTCAACAGCCTCTTCGGCTTTGACTACATGAAGGCGATGCTGCTCTCCGCGGCGGTCATTGTGGCCTACTGCGCGCTCGGCGGCTTTATGGCGGCCTCGGTCACGAGCCTGATCCAGTCCATCGTGATGACTGCGGCGCTGGTGATCGTGCTCTTCTTCGGGATCAAGACCGCGGGCGGCTGGGGCGCCGTCGTCGAGAACGCGCGCGCGGTTCCCGGCTATCTCAGCCTCGCGGCCTCGACGGATATCCTCTCCGGGTCCGCCGGGCGGTACACGCCGCTGATGGTCGTCTCGACCCTGGCCTGGGGCCTCGGCTATTTCGGCATGCCTCACATCCTGCTGCACTTCATGGCCGTGCGGGACGAGAACGGGTTGAAGGTCTCCCGCCGCGTCGGTTCGATCTGGTGCGTCGTGTCGCTCGGCGTGGCGGTCGTGATCGGCATCGTCGGCTTCGGCATGGCGAGCCGCGGCGCGATCGCGATGCCCGCGACGGAGAGCGAGGCGGAAAACCTCGTCGTCCGCTCCGCGGCGCTGATCGCCTCCCACGGCGTCTTTCCCGCCGTCGTCGGCGGCCTGATCCTCGCCGGCATCCTCGCCGCGACGATGTCGACCGCGGACGCACAGCTGCTCGCCGCCGCCTCCGGCGTGACGCAGAACCTGCTGCTCGACGTCTTCGGCGTGAAGCTTTCGGATAAGAAGAACATGCTCGTCGCGCGCCTTACGGTCGTGGGCGTGGCGGTGCTCGGCGCGATCTTCGCGAGCGACCCCGGGAGCTCGATCTTCCGCGTGGTGTCCTTCGCCTGGGCGGGCTTCGGCGCGACCTTCGGGCCCGTGATGCTCCTCGCGCTGTTCTGGAAGCGCTGCACCAGACAGGGAGCGATCGCCGGCATGATCGCCGGCGCGGGCATGATCTTTGTGTGGAAATACCTCGTTGCGCCCTTGGGAGGCGTGTTCGCGATCTACGAGCTGCTGCCCTCCTTCGTGATCTCCGCGCTCGTCATCGTTCTCGTCAGCCTCTGCACCGCCGCGCCCTCCGAGGAGATCTGCGCCGAGTTCGACGCGGTCAGGGAATGAGGGAATCCGGTCTCAGATCAAGGACGGGGAGACGCTCCCCGTCCTTTTTCCGTCCCGCGCCCCGGCGGTCCGCTTCCCCCCTTGACATTTTCGGAATCTGCGCTAAAATATGTCGCATACGACACGTCGCATGCGACATATTTTTTGGAGTGATGCCTATGGATATGAGAGAGATCCCCATCGGGGCGAAATTTGCGATCATCCACCGCGCCTTCCGCCGTGAGCTGGACGCGATGCTGCGGGAAAAGGGCCTGACCGGCGCGCAGTTCGGCGTGCTCAAGGCCCTCGACCGGCTGGAGCGCGAGCGCGGCGGGGAAACCAGCCAGCGCGATTTGGAGGAGCTGAGCCGCAGCTCGCACCCGACCATGACGGAGATCCTCAAGAAGCTCGAAAAGAAGGGCTTCATCGAGACCTGCCCCAGCGAGACCGACCGCCGCCGCAAGCGTATCGTCCAGACGGAGAAGGCGCGGGAGCTCGGGCGCGAGACCTTCGCGATGGACGAGGAGACCTTCGCGCGCTTCAGCGCGGGGCTGGACGCCGTACAGACGGCGCAGCTCGGCGAAATGCTCGACATGCTGCTGGAGAACGCCTGCGGCAGGGAGAAGGAGGGAGAGAGTTGAAAAACTTCAGAAAGCTGCTCGGCAGCGTGCGGGAATTCAAAACGCCCGCGATCGTGACGATCGTCCTGATCGTCCTCGAGGTCTTCATCGAGGTCGTCATCCCCTTCCTTACGGCCGACATGGTCAACGCGATCAAGGACGGCGCGGCGCTCGGCGGCGTGTTGAAAACGGGCCTGTTCCTCGTGCTGCTTGCGGTGCTCTCGCTCTCCTGCGGCGCGGCCGCGGGCTACGAGGGCTCCAAGGCCTCCTCGGGCTTCGCGCGCAACCTGCGCCACGATATCTACTGCAAGGTCCAGGAGTTCTCCTTTGAGAACATCGACCGCTTCTCCTCGGCCTCCCTCGTCACACGCATGACCACGGACGTCAGCAACGTGCAGATGGCCTTTATGATGCTCATCCGCATCGCGATCCGCGCTCCGCTGATGTTCCTTTTCGCTATCGTCATGGCCTATCTGATGGGCGGCGCTCTCGCCACGACCTTTGTGATCCTGGTGCCGCTGCTCGTCTTCGGCCTTGTGATGATCACGCGGAAAGCGATGCCCGCCTTCCGCTCCGTGTTCCGCAAGTACGACAAGCTCAACGAGTCCATCGAGGAGAACGTGCGCGCCATGCGCGTCGTCAAGGGCTTCGCGCGCGAGGAGTATGAGAAGGAGAAGTTCGGCACGGCCTCGCGCAATATCTGCAAGGACTTCACCTACGCCGAACGCATCGTCGCGCTCAACAGTCCTCTGATGCAGCTCTGCCTCTACTGCAACATGCTCTTCGTGCTTTCCATCGGCTCGAAGCTCATCATCTCCAACCGCGGCGCGACCATCGACGTCGGCCAGCTCTCGGCGATGCTGACCTACGGCTTCCAGATCCTGATGAGCCTGATGATGATCTCGATGATCTACGTCATGCTGACGATCTCGGCCGAGTCGATCAAGCGTCTGGCCGAGGTGCTTGCCGAGGTCCCCACGCTCGTCGATCCGGAGAACGCGGTCTGCGAGGTCGCCGACGGCTCGATCGACTTCGAGGACGTCTCGTTCAAGTATTCCGCCGACGCGAAGAACTACGCGCTCTATGACGTCGACCTGCACATCCCCTCCGGAGCGACGGTCGGCATCCTCGGAGGCACGGGCTCGAGCAAATCCACGCTCGTGCAGCTGATCCCGCGGCTGTATGACGTCAGCGAGGGCAGCGTGAAGGTCGGCGGACGCGACGTGCGCGAGTACGACCTCGAGACCCTGCGCAACAAGGTCGCCGTCGTGCTGCAGAAAAACCTGCTCTTCTCCGGCACGATCCGCGACAACCTGCGCTGGGGAGATCCCGACGCAACGGACGAGGAGATGGAGGCGGCCTGCCGCCTCGCGCAGGCGGACGAGTTCATCCGTTCCTTCCCGGACGGCTACGACACGAAGATCGAGCAGGGCGGCTCGAACGTCTCCGGCGGGCAGAAGCAGCGATTGTGCATCGCGCGCGCCCTGCTGAAAAAGCCGAAGATCCTGATCCTCGACGACTCCACCAGCGCCGTCGACACCCACACCGACGCGCTGATCCGCGCGGGCTTCCGCAGCTATATCCCCGAGACGACCAAGATCATCATCGCCCAGCGCGTGGCCTCCGTCCAGGACGCGGACATGATCCTCGTCATGGACAACGGCCGCATCGCGGCCTCCGGCACGCATGAACAGCTTCTGGCCTCCAATGCGATCTACCGCGAGATCTATGAGCAGCAGAACAAGGGAGGTGAGGAGAATGAATAAGCCAAAACGCATGACCGACAAGAATTCGCTCTTCCGCGTGATCCGCATGTTTTTCGGCTACTATCCCGTTCTTGCGCCCGTGGCCGTCGGCTGCATCCTCTTCGCCGCGGTCGTCTCCTCGATCCCCTCGCTGTTTATCCAGAACGTCATCGCGATCATCCAGAACTGGGTGGAGAGCGGCGACTGGGCCGCGGCGAGGGCGGAGCTCACGCCCTACATGCTGCTGCTCGCGGGGCTCTACGTCCTGTCGATCATCGCCATGACGGTTCAGACCCAGCTCATGGCTTACATGACCCAGGGCTTCCTCGACAAGCTGCGCCGCGAGCTCTTCGACGGTATGCAGGACCTGCCGATCCGCTACTTCGACACCCACAAGTTCGGCGACATCATGAGCCACTACACCAATGATATCGACACGCTGCGCCAGCTTGTGTCCCAGACCCTGCCCGCCTTCATCCAGTCCGGCGCGATCGTGCTGGTGGTCCTGGCGATCATGCTGTACTTCAGCGTCTGGATGACGATGGTGCTGCTGCTCGGCGTCGCCGCGATGATCCTCGTGGCGAAGAAGATCGGCGGCGGCTCGGCGAAATCCTTCGTGGAGATGCAGAAGACCGTCGCGGAGAACGAGGGCTATATCCAGGAGTCCATGAACGGCCAGAAGGTCATCAAGGTCTTCTGCCACGAGCAGAAGGGCGTCGAGGAGTTCGACGAGATCAACGACCGCCTCTTCCGCCACAGCTTCCGCGCCCACGCCTTTGCGAGCACGCTCGGCCCCATCATCGCAAACATCGGCAACGTGCTGTATGTCACGCTGGCGCTGGTCGGCGGTGTGTTCCTGCTCACGGGCGTGCCGAATCTCTCGCTGTCGGGCAAGGCCTTCGGGATCAGCATCCTCATCCCCTTCCTGAACATGTCCAAGCAGTTCACCGGCAACGTCAACACCCTCTCCCAGCAGATCAACTCCATCGTCATGGCCTCCGCCGGCGCCCAGCGTGTTTTCGCGCTGATGGATGAAAAGCCGGAGGAGGACGCGGGCTACGTCACGCTCGTCAACTGCCGCGAGGCGGACGACGGCACGATCACCGAGACGGACGAGCACACCGGCCACTGGGCCTGGCGCCATCCCCACGGCGACGGCACGCTGACCTACACCCCGCTGCGGGGCGACGTGCGGATGCTGGACGTGGACTTCGCCTACGAAGAGGGAAAGCAGGTGCTCTACGATATCTCCGTGTACGCCGAGCCCGGCCAGAAGGTGGCCTTCGTCGGCGCGACCGGCGCGGGCAAGACCACGATCACGAACCTCATCAACCGCTTTTACGACATCGACGACGGCAAGATCCGCTACGACGGCATCAACGTCAACAAGATCAAAAAAAGCGATCTGCGCCGCTCGCTGGGGCTGGTGCTGCAGGACGTCAACCTCTTCACCGGCACGGTGCTCGACAACATCCGCTACGGCAATCTCGACGCGACGGACGAGCAGTGCCGCGCGGCGGCAAAGCTCGCGGGCGCGGACGATTTCATCACGCGTCTGCCGCGGGGCTACGACACCGTGCTCGAGAACAACGGCGCCAACCTCTCGCAGGGCCAGCGCCAGCTGATCTCGATCGCGCGCGCCGCGGTGGCCGATCCGCCGGTCATGATCCTCGACGAGGCGACCTCGTCGATCGACACGCATACCGAGGCCATCGTGCAGAAGGGCATGGACAAGCTGATGGAGGGCCGCACGGTCTTCGTCATCGCCCACCGCCTTTCCACGGTCATGAACGCCGACGTCATCATGGTGCTCGACCACGGCCGCATCATCGAGCGCGGCAGCCACGACAGGCTCATCGCCGAGAAGGGGACCTACTACCGCCTCTACACCGGCGCCTTCGAGCTGGAATAAAAAAGGAATAAGAAAAAGGA
>CAMVJF010000052.1 GCA_947167725.1 uncultured Clostridia bacterium
CCGTAGCAGGCGCCGACCGTCACCTGCGGCGTTGAGATCTCCTTGCCGAGAATGTCGGCGATGATCTGCATCCACAGCGGATTCTGCGCGCCGCCGCCTACGGCGATGATCCGGTCGATACGCGCCTCGGGGTGCGACTCCATGATGCGGATCTGCTGATTGACAGAATAGCCGACCGCCTCCAGCGCGCTGCGGTAGAGATGCGCACGCGTATGCTGCAGCGTCAGGCCGAAGAGCACGCCGCGGGCGTCGGGGTCGTTGATCGGCGTCCGCTCCCCGGCAAAGTAGGGCAGCGTGATCAGCCCCTCGCTGCCGGGCGGGATCTCCGCAACGCCCTCCAACATGCGCTGATAGGCGTTTTCTCCGCCCGCGCGCTCGGCGGCAAGGGCGTCCGGAAACAGCTCGTCGCGGAACCATTTGGTCAGGCTGCCCGCCGTGTTGGTTCCGGCCGAGATATCGCATAAGCCGGGGACGATGAACTCCTCGCGCCAGAGCCGCTCGTCGTCGATCAGGCTGTCTGTGCCGAGGATCATGTAGACTGACGAGCCCAGCTGCAGCATCATTTTCCCGCTCTCCACGACGCCGCAGCTGATCGCCTCGGCGCCCGAATCGTCCGTTCCGGTGATGACCGGCGTCCCCTCGGCAAGCCCCGTCTCGGCGGCGGCCTCGGCCGTCACGGTGCCTGCGACCTCCGCCGCCTCGAGGATTTCGGCAAGCTGGTCCGGTCGGCAGACCGGCGCGCAGTACTCCGGAACCGGCTTGCGTGTCTGCGGATCATACAGCGGATTGAAGCTGGCCAGGCCGAGAAAACGGTCCACGACATAGCGGCCTGTCAGCTTGGCGGTAATGTAGCTCGATCCCGTGAGAAACTTGTGCGTCCTGGCGTAGACCTCCGGCTCCCTGCGCTTGATCCACAGGATCTTCGGCATCACGTCGCTGGAGCAGAGCGGACGGCCGTACCATTTCAGGATCTGCTCCTCCCCGTAGAGCGCGGTCAGTTCAGCCATCTCATCCGTGGCCCGCGCGTCGATGCCGTAGAGGATCGCTTTGCGAAGCGGGCGGCAATGTTCGTCCACCGGAACGCAATCTGCGCCGAGCGCGCTGATCCCGACGGCCTTGACGTCCTTCGCGTCCACGCCGCTCTTGCGCAGCAGCTCCCGGCTGATCGTACAGAAATCACCCCACCAGTCGCGCTCGGCGTCATGCTCGTAGTAACCGGGCTGGGGATTTTCCATGCTGTGCTCTGTGCTGTGCAGGGCGAGAATCTCGCCCTGCTCGTCGATGAGAGCGCCCTTGCTGGAATTGGTGCCGGTATCGATGCCGACAAAATAAGCTTTTCCCATCGCGCCGCCCTCACAGCGTCTCACGGAAACGATAAACCACTGCCATGAACTCCCGCACGCGCTCAAGATCGACACGGACATTTTCATGGCGGCTGTTTTCCAGCTTACCGTTTTCCTTGAAGTAGGTCCCCACGACGGCCGCGTCCCCTGCCTGCAGCTTACGGACGATGGTGTCCGGCCGGCAGCCGGTGTTGCACAGGACGACGACCTCGGGATTTGCGGCCTTGACCGATGCGATCAGCTCCTCGTCCACATCCATGCCCGCCGCGTTGGCCGAGATACACAGCCCGTCCGGGGCGGCCTTGGACATCGTAGACGCCGCGATATCCGCCAGCGGCCGCGTATCCAGATTGCGATCGGATTCGGGATTGATGAAGTACAGCATTTTCAGATCGTCGAGCGGCAGGGCGGCCTTGCGGCGCAGCAGGGCGGAGAAGTCGTTGTTGTACAGACCTCCGTCCCCCACATAAACGCCGGAGAAAGTCCCCCGCACATAGCTTGCTCCCACCGCTGCGGCAAGCTCGAGACAGGCCGCGCCGTCGGAGATGGCGTCCACGCCGAAGGGGACGCGGATCTCGCTGCGCAGCGCGCCGATGATATAGGCCATCGCGGCGGGCGTGACCATGTCCATTTTGCGCTGATAGGGAAAGCTGAACTCGTTAGAGAAGATGATCCCGTCCACGCCCCCGTCCTGCAGGGCGTGCAGATCCGCGCGGGCGTGCTCCACGATCTCGCCGAGCGGAGTGCCCCTGCGAAAACGCGGATCTCCCGGGAGCGCGTCGAGATGCAGCATTGCAAGGATGGGTTTTTTGACGCCGAAGAGTTCTTCAGTCCAGAGCATGATGATAATCTTCCTTTCTATGTTGTACTACAGATTGTTGGAGGCAATGGGAAGCCCGCGTTTCCAGCGTCTGCCGCAAAAGCGGCTGAACAGCAGGAAAAACCGCGTCAGGTTGTCCGCGACCATGCAGCACCAGACGGCCTCCAGGCCGAGACCGAGTCGGAACACGCACAGCGCTGTCAGACACAGCCTCACACCCCACATGGAAAAGAGCGAGAACAGCAGCGGCGCACGCACGTCACCCACCCCACTGAAGACACCCTCGAGAATAATGACCACGGCAAAAAACGGTTCGGACACCGAGACAATGCGAAGCACCCTCGCGCCAAGCGCGATCACGTCCTCATCCGGCGTGAAGATGCGCATGAAAAACGCGGGAAACAAAAACAGGAAAAGGCTCAGCGCGCTCATCAGAATAACCGCCAGCAGAAGAAGCGAGGCGGAATAGTCCGTCAGCCTCTTTTCATCTCCCGCGCCGTAATGAAAGCCCGCCAGCGTGGAGGCAGCCGTCTGCATGCCGTAGCCCGGCACATAAAATGCCTGCTCGGCGGTAATCGCAATCGAATGCGCAGCCACGGCCACCATGCCAAGCCGGGCGATCAGCGCCGTAAAAACCACCTGTCCGAACATGGAGATCATACGCTCGGCCGCCAGCGGCATGCCGATAGAAAGGCAGGCGCGCATGGCCGCACGGTCATAGACGGCCCGCGCGCTTCGGCATTCCTCAACACGCCAAGCGACAAGAAACATTCCGATACCGCCGAAGACGAAGGAAGAGGCGGTGGCGATCGCCGCGCCGGGAACGCCGAGGCCCGCGCCCCAAAGCCTCAGCCCTATGCCGAAAAAGGAAATCTCTCTTGTCGGCATGATCAGAAGCGTGTTGAGCACGATGTTCATCAGGTTCATCCCCAGATGAATCCACATCGGCGTTTTGGTATCTCCCGCGGCACGCAGGACAGCGGAAAAGATGATCCCGGAAACGCGGAAGAGCATGGGCGCGCAGATGATACCGAAATACAGCGCCGCGTCCCGCCGGATCGCCGTCTCCGCCCCGAGCCAGTCCGGGAGATGGGGACTGATCGACAGCGTCAGCACCGTCATCACGACGCCGAGTATCCACACGAGCAGCTTGGCCTGCCCTGCGGCTTTTATCATCCTCTCCCGGTCTCCTGCGCCTCTGGCCTGAGAGATACAGGCCAGAATGCCGGTCGAAACCGCCCAGAGCGGCGCGTTAACAAGCCAGGTGGTCGTGGCGCTCAGTCCCACGGCTGCAGAGGCGGCTGCTCCCAGCTGGCCGACCTGCGCGGTATCCACATATTGAACGACCGTCTGCAGCGCGGTCTCTGTTATGGTGGGCCAGGCCAGACGCAGAATGTGTCTCTGCATCCCCCGGTCGCGCAGCAAAAAAAGGGGGGAACGTGCCATGGATCCTCCTAATACGTTTTCTACTCTTCCGGCAGGAAGTCGCGAAGCACCTCGCAGCTGCGGCGGATCGACTCGTGCGGATCCTCCCAGTAGATCGAGTCGTTGATCTCGAGATCGAGACCGTTGGCAAAGTCGTGCTTCTCCAGGATCCGCACGTACTCCTCCAGCTTCTCACGGCCGAAATCCCCGTCGCCGAGGATCAGGTGATGGCTGTCGGAATAGTGCACCCATTCCAGCTTCTCTCCAAAACGCTGGCAATAGTCCTCCAGCCGCTCCCCGGCCACCTCCATCGCGACAAGATCGACGCAGACGCGAAGCGCAGGCGAATCCACATCCCGCAGCATCCGCGACACGTCCTCGAGCGTGATGACGAGATTGCTCTCATAGGGCTGGAGCTGTTCGAGCACGAGCAGCACGCCGCGCGCCTCAGCCTCGTCAGCAAGTGCGCGGAAGCTCTCGACCGTGCGTTTCCAGCCCTCTTCGCGCGGCAGATCGCGCGGGTGGCAGCCTGTGTTCAGGAAGACGCGGTTTGTGCCGAAGCCAAGCGCGTCGTCCATGGCGGCCTTCATAAAGTCGACCGTGCGCCCTCGCAGCCGCGTGTCCGGCGCAGAATAGCTGAAGGGATAGCCAAGCGTTTCCGGCGTGTAAATGACGACCCGCATCCCCCGATCCTCGATCTGATGCCGCAGCTCTTTAACGCGGCTGCCGGCCTCGGCCGCGGAGGAGTAGTCGAGTCGGCAGTAGTGCGGCGCTCCGCCCCAGAGATCGACCCGGCGAAGACCGCAGCGCTCCATGGAATCCAGATAGTAGTCAAAGCTGTGCTGAACATACTGCACACTCATTACGGCCACGTCCTGCATGGTAATACGGCTCATAAAACCTCTCCTTCAGCTCATCGCATTGTATACTTCTTCTCCGTCAAGCAGTGTCAGCACAACGCGCAACGTGCGCGCCGCGGACGGCGGCACTGCGAAAAGATCACCCGAGAGGACCGTTATATCCGCTTTTTTTCCCGCCTCAAGCGTACCGAGCTTGTCTTCACAAAAAAGGTTGTAGGCCCCGCCGCGCGTCCATGCCGTCAGGAGTTCGGCGGCGGTAAGCGTGTTCTGTCCGTTGAAGGGCTCGCCGCCCTCCGGGAAGAAGCCGCCCACGGCGTGATAGACGGATTCCGGGATGTCATCGATCAGCAGCGGGAGATCGGTGCCGCAGCTCAGGAGAACGCCGCTGTCGGCCATCTTGCGCCGGTTCCAGTAAAAGCGGCCGCGCTCTTCGCCGATCTTTTCGCGGATCATGGCCAGCTTGCTCTCCCGCTCAGCGATGGACTGGATCTGCGGATAGATCTCCGCAATCGCGCCGAGCGCTCCCATGCGCTCAAGATCCTCCGGGTCGCTGAACTCGAGATCCGTGATGCTGTGACGGTTGATCAGCCGCCCATTTTCGTCGCGACGGCAGCACTCATAGAGATCCAGTACCTTTGCGATCGCCGCGTCTCCCTGCGCGTGGAGGGAAAAACGGAAGCCGTTCTCGTCCGCCGTACGCAGTTCCCCGGCGATAGCGTCCCAGTCGATGGAGATCGCGCAGAGGCAGTCCGTACCGCAGTATGCTTGTTTGAGAGCGCCCTCCATCTGGCTGATCGAACCGTCGGTCATGCGGTTATAGCCTGAAAAACGCAGATAGTCGCTGTGAAAGCGAGCGCTCATCTCTTTGCCGAAAGCGAGGTCGAGCGGCCTGTCGAAAGGCTGGCTCATAAAGCTGACACGCAGCGTCAGCTCGCCCTTTTTCTCCAGCTCTTCCAGCAGCGCGGGAAAGCCGTGGAAGTCGTCAAAGCCCATTTCCTTGACGGAGGTGACACCGCGGCTGTTGAGCAGGCGCATGTAGTCGCGAAACAGCGGCAGGATCCGCTCGCGGTCGCGCAGCATGGCGTCCTGCTGCGCGCTGTTTTCGGCATCCAAACCGAGCTTCTGCGCAGCATAGCCGGTAAAAAAACAATGCACGTCGAAAAAGCCGGGACAGATCGTGCCGTCGCCGCAGTCGAGAATGCGGCAGTTGTCCCTTATCAGCGCGCTCTCCGGTTCCCCGTGCCCGACGGCGAGGATATGACCGCCGCCCAGCGCAACGTAGCCGGCAAAGGGCGGCTCACCGGCTGCGGTAAAAACACAGGATGATTTCAAAATCAATTCCGCTTTCATGACGTCCTCCTTTGATGTTTGTCGTGAAAAAGTGCAAAAGCCGCACCGCTTTCTAAATAAGCGGCGCGGCTTCCGGCTTTGCATCACAAGAAGAGAGAATAGAAAATGAGCTTCCGGAGCGCCTGCACACAGCGTTTCCGGATATCTGTGTTAAGCCTATCATTTTGGTCCAAAATTTTCAATAGCTTGAATGTTTTTCGTCTACTTGCTCGGAATTGCACCATCAAAACTGTCATTCCTGCTGAAAGTGGTATAAAATTCAGGCATTTTCTCCCTTCGGATCGGGATAAAACAATCAAACAGAACGAAAAATTGTTCCCCGAACTCGGTTTTTCCTCTTGACGAACAGCCCGATCCTTTTTATAATAGGACGAAAGTGGTACAATAAACACAGTTACTCATCTGTCAAGGAGGCGGTTGCAATGAAGGCTGCCATGATCGGAGACAACTGCATCGACGTCTATCGTTTCATCGACGGAAAGGCGCTCAATCGGCGCTACCCCACCGGCAATGTGGTGGACACCGGCGTCAATCTGCGCAAGCTCGGCGTACCAACCGCGATCATCAGCACCACTGGCAGCGACGACAATGGCCGCTGGATGGTCGAGACCCTGGAAAAGGAAGGCCTTGATCTGTCTCACCTTAAGATAGGCGACGGGGCGACAGCCATCACCTATATGGATATGAACGGCACCGACCGTGTACACGGCGAATATGTGGAGGGCGTACTCGAGCACATCGTATTCGATGAGGAGGACGTCGCCTTTGCCGCGGCGCACGATCTTGTGCACACGGCGCTCTGGGGCAAGGCTGACGGTGTGCTCGGTGTGATCAAGGCGCACAATCCGGCGGTCCTCATCAGCTTTGATTACTGCGACCGCCTGAGTGATCCCATCATCGAGAAGACGCTGCCCTGGGTTGACGTCGGTTTCTTCTCCTGTCATGACGAGTCCGACGCCTTTGTGAAGCAGTTTCTGCAGGACAAGGTGCAGCGCGGCATGAAGCTCGCCGTGGCCACCTTCGGTGAAAAGGGCAGCCTCGCCTGGGACGGAAAGGTCTGGACCGCCTGCGGGATCTATCCTGCGGGCAAAGTCGTGAACACCGTCGGCGCGGGAGACAGCTATATCGCCGGCTTCCTCTCCGGTCTGCTCAGGAACGAGCCGATCGACGAATGCATGCGCATCGGCTCGCGTGTGGCGGCGCAGGTCGTATCCGTATTTGAACCCTGGGTCACGGAAGAATCTTAACATATAAAAGGAGTAAGGCCATGAAGATCGGAATGTTCACCTCCGGCTACCAGCGCAATCCGCTGGAGCACTGCTTTCAGGATGCGAAGGAATACGGCTACGATTATATCGAACTCTGGGGCGGACGGCCCCATGCCTATGCCCCTGACCTTAAGGCAGGCGAGATCACGCAGCTGCGGCGCCTGATCGACTGCTATGAAATGCCCGTCGTGGGGTATACGCCTGAGCACAACGCTTATCCGTACAACTACATGATCGGCTCGGAAGCACAGCGCGAGGACGCCGTGGCCTATCTCAAGCTGTGTCTTGACATGGCCAAAGAAATGGGCGCCTCCTTCATGCTGACCAGCCCCGCCAACGGCGGGTATCTGGCCACCTATGACGAGCTTTGGCCGAGGCTCGAGAAAACCATCCGTGAGCTGGGCGACTACGCCGCAAAGTGCGAGGTCAAGCTCACGGTCGAGGCACTGACGCCCTATGAGTCCAATTTCTTCACCCGCGCCAATGATTTGGTCGAGCTGTTTCGCCGTGTCGACAATCCCTGGATCGTAGGCATGTGCGACCTTGTCCCCCCCTTTGTGCAGCACGAAAGCATCATGGCCTATTTCGACAAGCTGGGCGCGAAGATGGATCATCTGCACATCATCGACGGTGAGCAGGGCACCGACAGCCACATCCTTCCCGGCGAGGGGAGCATGCCGCTGGGCGAACTCTTCTGTGAGCTGAAGCGGATCGGCTACGAGGGCACTGCCACGCTGGAGCTGGTCACCGGTTACATCAACGAGCCGCGCTTTTATGCGCGCCGCGCCGTGAACAATGTCCGCGCCATGATGGCTGCCGCGGGGATCTGAGGCAAGGTATGACGATCGATATCCACGTTCACCCGGCTTTTTATGAGCCGATCAATGCTGACGCCGCGCGCGAGGAGCTGCGCCACTGCGAGCTGGACATCCACCGCAACGGTCTTGCGCCGCTGGAACATGTGTTCAACCAGATGCGCTGCGCCTCTCTCGACCGTCTCTGTCTGCTGGCTCAGGACTATTCAACTCAGATGGGCGAGACTCTGGTGAGCAACGAGGAAGTTGCGCAGCTCGTCTCCCTCGCGCCGGACCGCTTTTGGGGGTTTGCCTCGGTCGATCCGCTCGACAGCGAAGCGCCGGACAAGCTGGAAGACGCTTTTACGCGTCTGGGGCTCAAGGGCTTGAATCTCCATCCCGGGCGTTCCCGCTTCGACCCGGCCGATCCTGCGCTCGAGCCGCTCTGGGCCGTGTGTGAGCGGTATGACCGTCCCGTGCTGTTCCATGCGGGACTGTCCTGGGAAAAAGATACGCTTGCGGAATACGGTCATCCCCTCCGCTTCGAGGCTCTGGCGCAAAAGCATCCCCGTCTGAGGATCTGCCTGGGGCACTTCGGCTGGCCCTGGATTCGGGAGACGGCGATGCTGCTGCTGAAATATCCCAATGTTTACGCGGACACCGCCGCGCTCTACTTCGACAACGCGCGGGAGTTTTATACGCAGTGCTTCACACGCGATATCCCGCTCACATGGATCGACCGGTCGCTTCGCCATCAGGTGATGTTCGGCTCGGACAATCCGCGCTTTGAGCAGATCCGCATGGCTGAAGCGCTGGGCACGCTGGGTCTGCGCGATAGTACGCTGGAACTGATCCGCGGGGAGAACGCCCTTGTTTTTCTCGGTGAAGGAGACGGTGCATGATGTTTGTCAGGACGCTGGTGCTCTGCACCAAAAGCTATAACGAAATGACCGTGCTCACGCCGCGCGTGGAGGAGATCGTCCTCGAGAGCGGCGTGCAGGAGGGCATGGTGACGGTTCTCACGCGCCACACGACCACCGGCGTGACCGTCAACGAAGCGCTGGAATGCCTTGAGAGCGACATCCAGACCGCGCTGGCGCTCTTCGCGCCGGAGGAGCGGTCCTACTGTCACGCACGCATGCTGCGCGACTACGGCTCGACGGCAGGCAACCCCACCGGGCATCTCAAAGCCATGCTGACCGGCAATCACTGCCATTT
>CAMVJF010000053.1 GCA_947167725.1 uncultured Clostridia bacterium
GGCGGCCCATGGCCGCCGAGATCCGGCGCCCAGTTCCGCTGCGGCGGGTGTCACTGAAGGACGAGGGACGGGAGGCGCCGCCCATGGCGGCGCGGGGGCGCTTCGGATTCCGGCGGCCCATGGCCGCCGAGATCCGGCGCCCAGTTCCGCTGCGGCGGGTGTCACTGAAGGACGAGGGACGGGAGGCGCCGCCCATGGCGGCGCGGGGGCGCTTCGGATTCCGGCGGCCCATGGCCGCCGAGATCCGGCGCCCAGTTCCGCTGCGGCGGGTGTCACTTCGGCCCCGGGCTGTGCCTCTGCGTCGCCCAGGCTGCCCGCCTCTGCAGCAAGCCCGCCCAGCTTCGGCGCACCGTTGCTCGCCCTGGCTGCGCGTCGATGCGGCCCTCCCGGCTGCGCCGGGGCCCGCCGCAGCGTCGCGCTTTTTGCAAGGGCTTCGCGTGCACCTTCGCGGCGGCGTCGCTGCTCCGTCGGTCTTTGCTTGGGCTTCCGCAGGGCCCGGGGCCTTGTTCCGGGGTCGGGGCCGTCGCCCTTGCTTGGTCGCGCTGCGCGCACCAGGCGGGCGACCGTTGGCCCCTCCAACTTGCAGCGCCGGAGCCCTCCGGGATCCGGCGCCGCTATTGTTGCTCAAGAATGAGAAACAGTTGGATTGCGCCTCGCCCGGAAAGCCTTGTACCGCAACATTTTCCGGGAATGCTGCAGCGCGGGACTGATCAGCTCGCCCAGCTCGCGCCGCTGATCACTCGGACAGCTCGTCGACGCCTTCCCCCCACTCGATCCGCACGACGCCCGGCCCCTTGCCGCTGCCGTCGGCGCGGGCCAGCAGCACGCCGATCTTGGCCCGCTGCTCTTCATCGTCTAGCGGCGAGCGCAGCCCCAGCAGCACGGCGGCGTCTTTCAGCACCCCGGCCAGCTTGTCCAGCTCTCCGGCGGACAGGTCGCCGCCGTCAAGCAGCGTCTCAACGCGGGCGATCATCTTCGCCGTCGTGCGCCGAATCTCGTCGCGCATTAGCGTGTTATCCTCGTCAAAGACGGTCGGGGCGTTTTCCACAACTTTTTCCACAGCTTCACCCCCTCCCTGCTATCGCGCAGTATTCGCACTCGTCAGGGCAGCAGAACAGCCCTTCATCCCTGCAAGGGGCGCGCTCCTCGTCGGTCAGATCGGCACAGGCCACGTCCCACCACAGGCACCACGGGCCCCGTCTTTCATCCACGCAGCAGCACCCCCCACATGGCCGCGGCCAGCTCCGGCCAGTCCTCAACGCCCGCGTTCCGCTCTCGCTCGCGCCGGGCCGCTCGCTCGGCGCGAGCGGCGTCGATCCGGCCCCAGCGGGCACGGGCCTCGGCCTCGGCCTCTTTGGCCGTGGCGGCGTCAATCCTCATGTCGAGATCGTCGCCGCGGCTGACAAGGAACAGGGCGACGCCCTTGTACGCTTGCCCGCGCAGCTTCCGCACCTTGACCGCGCTGCTCATGCTTTCGGCTCCCAAAACTCGCAGCCGCAGCAGGCCAGCTTGTACGGGGCGTGGCCCCGGCGCCGGAGCCCGCGAAACAGGTGCCAATGCTGGAAGCACAGCCCCAGCAGGCCCCACAGGCCGCGCCGGACCTTGAAATGCTTACATGTCGAACAGTTCACGCTTTTTCCTCCTCTCTCTGCCGTAGCTGGCAGCATATTCGCTTTCGATGATGTAGACGCCGCAGGCGCCAAACTCGGAGATCACCCGAGCCAGCTTGACGGCCTCGGCGCGGGTCAGCATTTCCCCGACCGTGACGCGCGTGCCGTCGAGGTGGTCCTTGACGTAGACCGCGAAATAGTTCAAGCCTGTCACCTCCTCCCAGCCGGGGAGAGGCGACAGGCCCGACAAACAAATATCGCGCTATCTGCCCTCCCCTATTCACGGGGCGCAAATAGCGCGATAGTTGAAATTATGCGAGATTTATTTCTTACCAAGACGCCGGGAACGGAATGGCCGCCAAGCTGACGGCGCCTCACTTCCCCGGCTCGTTGGTTATGGATTACTCTTCAAAATCCTCGTCGTCCTCTCCGCCGCGACGATTGATCAATCCCTTGAGCAGAGAACCGCTCGATACGCGGATCGTATTGAGCTCGGCAAAGATCGCCGCCGCGCTGTCGATGAACATGGCAAACCAGAGGTTGCACCAACCGTTTACACTCAGGAATACGAGGATCGCCTTGACTGCGAAGGTAAAGATCGCGTTTTCAGTCATGATGCCGCGCATGCGGCCGGACACTGCAAAGACACCCGGCAGCATACTGACGCTCTTGGGATTGACCAGGCCGTCGGCATACTTCCCCGCTTTGCTGACGCGGATATCGATATCCGCTTTGCTGTGCGACTCGATGCCGTTGGAGTACAGATAGAGATTTCCGGAGCGCCTGCGCTCGCAGACGTTCTCGATAAGAGAGAGCTTCTTTTCGAGATCAAGCTCGCCGAAGGCATCGTCAAATCCAAACCTGGAGGCAAAGGCCGCGACATCC
Organism: uncultured Clostridia bacterium; assembly: GCA_947167725.1. GTDB lineage: Bacteria > Bacillota > Clostridia > Oscillospirales > Oscillospiraceae > Limivicinus. The sequence goes on from CAMVJF010000053.1 coordinate 2,496, forward strand.
TCCTTCCCTTCCTCGGAAAGAAGATAGCAGCGCTCAACGCCGTTTTTCTTAAACTCCGTGACGATATTACCGACAGAGTCGATCACGGAGTTGGAGATCTCGATCTTGCCGACATAACGACCGGCGATCACCATGTAGAATACCTGGTTTTCGCTGTTCTCGTTGTCGTAAGGCACCGCTTCTCCCCTGCTTATGTAGAGCTCCTTCGTCGCGAGGATCACGTGCGCTTTGCCAATATCGACCTCAACGCCGAAGCCGGGAATGTCGCGGAAGCCGCTGACAACCTCGAGCTTGTACTCGCCGTCCGTCGCGTTGGCAAGCGCCTTGGCGATCGGCTGATCGGAATAATACACGGCGTGCGCAGCAAAGGTCAGAAATGTGTTGGTGTCCAAAATATCGGACTGAACCGACAGAACTCTCGGGCACTCCTCGGCGAGAACGCCGGCCTTGTCGACCATGACGGTCTTGATCTCGGCAAGCTTCTCAATGCTGGAGGCGCGGGTAAAGAGCGCGCCGGAGCGAGCGGCCGAAAAGATACCGACGAGACCGGTCAGCGGGAGCGAGAGCAGGATCGAAGCCGGCGTTGCGACAAGGATGATCGAAAGCGCGCGGTGGATCGCCTCGCGATAGGTCAGATGCGTGATCAGCGGCGCGGCGATCGCAAACAGGACACCGAAGCCGATCAGGCACTTGAGAACAAAGGATGCCGCGCCGGAGATCTGATCCTCGGTGACCGTCTCCCCTGCCCCGCTCTTACTCGCGATATCGATGGTGCGGTCGATCTCCTCGTCGTCACGGTAACGCAGCAGCTCCTCGGCGGACATGAGCGTACGCTCACGGACATACTCGGAAAGGATGATCCCAACCTTATAGAGGATGATCATGGCCGTGCTTTCGATCGCAAAACCGATCACAAAAGCGATCACGGCGACAAAGATCATCACAACGGGCGAGCCGAAATAATCCCCGCTCTCGACACAGTTGATCGCGTCGAGGATGATGTCATATCCGGCGACAAGCGCGGCGATGGCCAGAAGGATCGTTCTTACGATCACTGGCATGCTCACTACAGACGCGACAGCAAAAATCACCGAGGCAATAACGAGACGGATCACAAGGAGTCCTCTGGGCATCTCTTTCGTTTTTACTGCACTGTTATCAGGGCGTTCTTTAGAATGCGAATGCAGGCCCATTTTTGCCACCTCCGTTTAGATTCGCTGTCGGGATCAGGCTTTGCCGTCGGAGCCGAGAACGTAGACGATCTTATGGGCGACCATGTCCTTGACGGCCTGGCGCGCGGGCTTGAGGTACTGGCGCGGATCAAAATGATCGGGATGCTCGGCAAAGTACTTGCGGATGTTGCCGGTCATCGCGAGGCGGATATCGGAGTCGATATTGATCTTGCAAACAGCGAGCTTGGCCGCTTCGCGCAGCTGATCCTCGGGGATGCCGATCGCATCCGGCATGTTGCCGCCGTACTCGTTGACCATCTTGACAAATTCCTGCGGAACGGAGGAGGATCCGTGGAGAACGATCGGGAAGCCGGGCAGACGCTTGATGCATTCCTTGAGAACGTCAAAGCGAAGAGGAGGCGGGACAAGGACGCCGTCCGCGTTGCGCGTGCACTGCGAAGCCTTGAACTTATAGGCGCCGTGACTTGTGCCGATGGCGATTGCAAGAGAGTCGCAGCCGGTGCGGCTGACGAATTCCTCGACCTCTTCGGGATGCGTGTAGCTCTCCTTGCCGTGCTCGACGCTGACTTCATCCTCGACGCCGGCAAGCGTTCCGAGCTCGGCCTCGACCACGACGCCGTGATCGTGCGCATACTCGACGACCTGCTTCGTCAGGGCGATGTTCTCCTCGAAGGACTTGGACGAGGCGTCGATCATAACGGAGGTGAAGCCGCCGTCAATGCAGTTCTTGCAGAGCTCAAACGTGTCGCCGTGATCCAGGTGCAGCGCGATCGGGATCTCGGGATTCTCGATGATCGCGGCCTCGACCAGCTTTACGAGATAAGTATGATTCGCATAGGCTCTGGCGCCTTTGGATACCTGAAGGATAACAGGGCTTTTGAGCTCGCCGGCGGCCTCGGTGATGCCCTGAACGATCTCCATGTTGTTGACGTTGAATGCGCCGATCGCGTATCCCCCGTCATAGGCTTTCTTGAACATTTCCTTTGTTGTTACCAGCGGCATTTCACTAAATCTCCCTTTCTATCTCATTATGAAATATGCATTTTTAGTCAATTTGGCATATTTACAAATTAACAATCTTATTATATCCTCAAACAAGGTTATAATCAAGAAGCACATTAAACAAAACCAAAAATTTTTTAAAGCTTTACGGAGGAAATTATAGATGAACGAACAGCTTCGTGGCGCATGTATCTTTGGCCAGTCCGGCGGTCCGACCGCCGTTATCAACGCGAGCGCTTATGGCGTGATCCGCGCAGCGCTGGACGCGGACTGCATTACAAAAGTCTACGGCGCCGCCAACGGCATCAAAGGCGTTCTGAACGACAGGCTCTATGTGATGGACGAGGAAGATCCCGAAGAGCTCAGGCTTCTGCTCCACACGCCGTCGTCCGAGCTGGGCTCCTGCCGCTACAAGATCGCCGACCCGGAGAAGGACGACACCGACTATAAGCGGATCCTCGAGATCTTCAAGAAATACGACGTCAGATATTTTTTCTACAACGGCGGAAACGACTCAATGGATACCTGCAGCAAGATCAGCCGCTACATGGAATCCGTCGGCTATGAGTGCCGCGTGATGGGCGTTCCAAAAACGATCGACAACGACCTTTTCGGGACCGACCACTGCCCGGGCTTCGCCAGCGCCGCAAAGTATATCGCGACGTCCTGCATGGAGATCAACAAGGACGCGCGCGTCTACGACAACGGGATGATCACCGTCGTCGAGATCATGGGACGTCACGCCGGATGGCTGGCCGCGAGCGCGGCTCTCGCCACCGAGTTCGGCTCCGGGCCCGATCTCATTTACCTCCCTGAGTATGATTTTGATTTGGATAAGTTCTTTGAGGACGTCGAGCGCATTTATTCGCGCAACGGGAAGGTGCTTGTCGCGGTCTCCGAGGGCATCCACTACGCCGATGGCAGCTTCGTTTCCGAAGCAAAGACCTCCGCGACCGACGGCTTCGGCCACGCCCAGCTCGGCGGTTTGGCCTCCCTGCTCGCCTCCATGATCAAGGAGCGCACCGGTGCGAAGGTCCGCGGAATCGAGCTGAGCCTGCTGCAGCGCTGCGGCGCGCATCTCGCCTCTCAGACCGACATCGACGAGGCCTTCGGGGCGGGCGAAGAAGCAGTCAGGCAGGCCGTCTCCGGGGTGACCGGAAAGATGGTCGCCTTTGAGCGTGATTCTGTCGACGGAAAGTATTTCTGCAAGTTTGTTCTTCTCCCACTCGACAGCGTTGCAAACTACGAAAAGAAGGTACCGCTGGAGTGGATCAACGACGAACACAACGGCATGAAGAAGGAGTTCATCGACTACGTTCTGCCGCTTATCCAGGGCGAGCCCGTCCTTCCGCTCGAACACTCCCTCCCCCGCTACGCCAGACTGAAAAAGGTCCTTGCAAAGTAAGTGTTCCGGGAACAAGAAACCGGCGATACGATTCGTATCGCCGGTTTCTTGTTACATATTACATATTCTTGATTTGATTCTGCAGCAGCGTGCCGACCGTATCCGCAAGCTTGTCAAGCGACTGGATCCTGGCAAAATCGCGGCCGTAGATGAGCTTCGCGGACGCGACGTCCTCGTCGCTTCCGGTAAAGACGCAAATCACCGGGATCCCGTCTGCCTTGGCGCTTCGGACCTCAAAGGCCGTGTCGCGAACGCCTGCCTGCGCCTCGTAGTTGATGAACTCATCGTCGCCGCGCGGGCGGAACCGAACGACATCGTTTGGCTTCGCGTCCGAGAGAACGATCAGGATCCGATGCTCAAAATGCTCGCGCGATATAAGATAATGCGCCATTCGAATACCGAGTCCGTCGCGATTGCAGCCGTTGGATACATACTCGAATATCCTTTTGTTTGCACCGCGTTCGAAATAATCGCGGAATATGCGCAGGATCGTATATCCCGTCATAGAGCAGAAGGACATCACGCGGCATGGGATGCCGCAGCGATCCATGCTCTCGGCAATGATGTAACCCTGGTTGGAGACGATCGCCTGGCGGCTGTTCTGTGAGGTGGAGGCGTCTAGAAGAATATCTACGCTGAGATCTCCCATGTCGCTCTGTTCCTCACGCCGGAAAACGCGTTCATCGTTAAGCGTCAGCGCGCGCCATACTCTCCCTCCCTCCAGCGCGCCGGAATTGGAGCGTACGGGTGACGGCTGAAGATGAAGAAGGATCGAATTCTGGATCCTGGACGATAGTTTGTCGACCGCCGTCCTTCGTTCGGCAAGATGATCGGCATAATAGGCGCGGTTGGCGTCGATCTGCTTCTGCTCGCGCTCGCGCTGAAGCGCTTCGAAACCGTTTTGGATCTTGGCGGCGCCCTTCTCCCCTTTTGTGATAAGGATATGACAGGAGGCGTGGTTGCCGACGCATACGATCCGTTCCAGTTCGCGCGTTTCCCGCTCGTTGAGCGAGTTTTTCCCGTATTTGGCTTCCATAAAAGCACGCAGTTCCTGCGCGGTCATGGAGCTGACGCGGGTGTATTCCTTCTCCTGCTCGCCTACAAACTGCCCGCCGTAGAGATTGCTCGGGTGGTCGGCAAAGCCGATCCCGAACTTGCGATACCTGCCCTTAGGGGCTTTCCCTTTCCTGAAAGGAAGCGCCAGACGGCGCTTCTTTTTTTCCTGTTTCTTTTCTTCGATCCGGATCTGAAACCAGCGCTCATAGAGCTCCTTGGCGCGTGTTACGATCGCGTCGGTATCCATTTCCGGGGAAAACTCGAGCTCGTCGAGAAGCTTGAGGCTGTAGCGATCGAGGCGGATCTCCCTGCCGAGGATGCGCGAATAATGCGCATACGCCATCGCGTCGTCCAACGGAAGATCGTTCACAGCGCGCATTTGATCGACAAAACGCGCGGCATAGTCCCGACGCAGCGAGGACAAAACGGGGCGTTCGGCTTTTTCTCGCTCGAACACGGCATTTTCCAGACCGAGCCAGAGAAGTCCCTCATAAAGATCGGCGTCTTCGTCGTCCCGGAAGGAGCGGAACACCGCCTCAAGCTTTTTATAGTCATAATGCCTGCGAACGGCACCGATCACCGTGTTCCAGTAAAGGTCCGCCTTCGCATCGCTGTCAAAAGCCTTGAAATCCGGAGTGAAGGAATGGCTTTGCGCAGCGTTCCATATCATGTTTTCGGCTCTTCTTTTTTGAAGATCGTTGACCTCATTCATACTTTTTTTGAAGATATCCGTCCATCCGTTGCCGGATAGACGCGGCGTCGATCAAAGGATCCGCCGATCTCCTCCCCAAAAAATCAAAATCTGTTGTGCCGCCTTGATCCGCTTAGCGCTCCTCATCCGGCAGCAATACGGAAGCGTCCGTCAGCGTAGGGAGCTCTCTTTCGACCAGTTCGAACAGGACGACGTCCGCGCCGCTCCTGCGAATCAGAGAAAGATCGTAATCCGAACTCTTGACGAACATCGCACTCTCAAATCGATCGGCAAGATACGGATAGAGCGAATTGCCGAACGAATCCCGCCAGCAAAGGAGACGTCCGCTCCCCTGCTCGTTTGACGCCTCGATCCGGTTCGCCTCTCCGCCGTTCGGATTGCGTTTCGTCACGAAGGAAAACCCGGGAGCATATTCCTCAGACGGCTCTTTCTCCGTGCCGGCCGGATAGATCATATTATAAAGATCGCCGCGATGCCCGTCCCCTTGAGAAAAAGGACCGGAAAAGTAATCGGTGTCTATGCCGAAAGCGGCATATAGAGCATCCGCAGCGAGCGCCGCGCCGCGATCCGTCCAATGGGAGTCCGTGCGGTAGTAAAGCGTTTCTTCCCTGTCCGCATACAGCGCGAAGAGATCTACATAGTTCACGCCGTACCGCTCCAGATACGGACGCAGCTTCACGGCGTTGGCGGAATCGTGCCCGGCGGGGATCCAGGATGGCATATGCTCGGCATAAAGGCTGTTTTTGTTCGGCGCGATCGTAAAGACAAAGGTCGCGCCCTGCTTTTCACAGGCCTGCTGCATGGCTGCCAGCGTCTGCGCGCAGCGTTCGAGCTCGTCATTGCTCAGGGAGCGGCCCATGAAATCGTCGAGCGTCGGGCTGAAATAGAGCCAGCCATCGCTTCCGAGAATGATCTTTTCCTGCGCGCTGGTGCGGAAGAAAGCGGCGTTGAGCTTGTCCCAAGCGGTCACAAGCTGCTTGCGGAAAGCGATATGCTCGGAAAAGTACTTGGCATACTCCTTAAGCACAGTACGATTGAAGCTCCCGTCGTCAAGAAAAGGACTGACTTCTTCCGTGCGTACCTCGTTAGCGAGGCTCTCACTCTTTCCGAAAACGGCCATACCGAGAGTCGGCAGGAGGCTTATGGTCAGGAAAAGCGCGATATAAAGGAAATATAATGCTTTCTTT
>CAMVJF010000054.1 GCA_947167725.1 uncultured Clostridia bacterium
GCGGTCTTGTCGAAGCCCTCCCCCGCCGCGTCGTCACGCGTCTGGCCGAGGATCTCCATGGCCGTATAATCCTTCACGTCGACAAGCAGCGTGTTGCCGCCGGAGATGGCAAGGCACAGGAAGGGCGGCTCAAGCTCCGGATAGGCGAGGTAGTTTGCCGCGATATGGCCGCGGATATGATGCACCGGGATCAGCGGGACGCCGAGGGCGAACGCGGCCGATTTGGCAAAATTCACTCCGACGAGCACCGCCCCGATCAGACCCGGCGCATAAGTGACGGCCACCGCGTCGATCTCCTCCCTCGTGACGAGCGCGGCGTTCAGCGCTTTGTCGGCCAGCAGAGAGATCGACTCCACATGGCAGCGCGAGGCGATCTCCGGCACGACCCCGCCGTAAACCGCGTGCAGGTCCGCCTGAGAAAAGATCTGATCGGTCAGAATCCGTCTGCCGTCCTCGACGACGGCGACGGCCGTCTCGTCGCAGGAGGATTCAAAGGCAAGTATCTTCATACTCTCTCCGTCTCTTCTTCATGGAAGTATAAGGTCATCAGAAGCGCGTCCTCGCGCGGCTTCTCGTAATACGCTTTTCTCAGCCCCACCGGACGGAAGCCCGCCTCGCGGTACAGGGCGATCGCGGCGTCGTTATGCGCGCGGACCTCGAGCGTGGCCAGGCTGAGAGCACGCGCGCGCGCCCTTTGCAGCATCTCCTCAAGCAGCGCCCGACCGAGGCCGCGCCGCCTCGCCTCCGGCGCGACGGCTATGTTCGCGATGTCTCCCTCGTCGAGCACGCACATCATGGAAATATAGCCGAGAAGAGCCCCTTCCGACTCGATCACCAAGAACTCGTGCAGCGCGTCGGGCAGTGAAGCACGGAGCGCCTCGCGGGGCCAGGGCAGCGAAAAGCAGATCTTCTCCAGTTTCTCAAGCGCGTCGAGATCGTCCTCGCGCGCATCTCTGATCATCCGATCCATGCCGCTCAATGCGCCTCCGCCCAGGTCCGCCCGGCCTTCGCTTCACAGCTCAGCGGCACGGAGAGGCTGACGGCGCCCTCCATCTCCTCGCGCAGGAGCTCCCTGACCCGTTCCGTCTCATGCTCGGGACACTCGACGATCAGCTCGTCGTGCACCTGCAACAGCAGACGCGCGGCAAGGCCCTCCTCGCGCAGACGCCTCGCGACATGGACCATCGCGAGCTTGATCACATCGGCCGCCGTTCCCTGGATCGGCATGTTCAGCGCGACGCGTTCGCCGAAGGAACGGGTGTTGAAATTGCTGCTCTTAAGCTCCGGCAGCGCGCGGCGGCGGCCGAAAAGCGTGGTGACATAGCCGTCCTCGCGCGCCTGCTCGACGACCTTCTTCATATAATCCCGCACGCCGTGATACTTCTCGAGATAGGCCTCCATATACTCTTTGGCCTCGGCGGGGCGCACATGGATGTCCTGCGCGAGCGAGAATGCCGAGATCCCGTAGACGATGCCGAAGTTGACGGCCTTGGCTCGGCTGCGCAGCGTGGGCGTGACCTCCCCGAGCGGGACGTTGAAGACCTTGGAGGCCGTGACGGCGTGGAAATCCTCGCCGCTGAGGAAGGCCTCCTGCATCGCCTTGTCCCCGGAAATGTGCGCCAGGAGCCGCAGCTCGATCTGACTGTAATCCGCGTCGACGAGCATATTGCCCGGTGCCGCGACGAACATGCGACGGATCTGCGCGCCGAGCGAGCGGCGCACCGGGATGTTCTGCAGATTCGGCTCAGTCGACGAAAGACGGCCCGTCGCCGTGACGGTCATCTGAAAGCTGGTGTGGATACGGCCGTCCGGCGCGATGACCTTCAGAAGGCCCTCGGCATAGGTGGACTTGAGCTTGGTGAGCATGCGATAGTCCAGGATCTCCGAGACGATCTCATGTTTCCCGACGAGCTTTTCCAGCACCTCGGCGTTCGTGCTCCACCCGGTCTTGGTCTTTTTGCCCGAGGGGAGCATCAGCTCGTCAAAGAGCACCTCACCGAGCTGCTTGGGCGAATTGATGTTGAACTCGCGGCCGGCGTGCTGCCAGATGCTGCGCTGCAGGGCATCGATCTGCTCGTTCAGGCTCTCGCCGAACTCGTAGAGCGCTTTGCGGTCCACGAGGAAGCCCGCGCGCTCCATGTCCGCGAGGACGCGGCAGAGCGGGAGCTCGGCGGTGAAATACAGCTCGTCCATCCCAAGGACGCGGAGCTGCCGCTCCATCGGCTCGCGCAGGAGCCAGATCGCCTCCGCGCCGGCACACTCGAAGCCGAGGCTGCGCGCCGTGAGACGCGCGAGAGAATAATCGCCGTCGGTCGCGTCAAGCAGATAGCCCGCCAGCGCCGTGTCAAAGACGAAGCCCTCGACCGGAAGGCCCTCTTCCATAAACAGACGCATCAGGTCCTTGACGCCGTGGGAAACGATCTTTTTCTCCGCCGCGGCGCGCAGCAACGCGTTGTGGCCATCGCCGCAGAGCGACCAGGAGGCCTCGTATACCTTCCGTCCGTCGCAGAGCTCCACGCTCTCGAGCCCGTCGAGCGGGAAGAACGCGATCGACTCGATGCCTGCGAGAGTTGAGAGAAGCTCGCGCGCGTCCTCTTCGGAGGCGAGCGTCACCCGCTCCATGTGCGGCGCCTGTCCGGCGTCCGCGGGGGCGGAGAGGTCGGGCTCGATGTTCCACTTCTCGATAAATTTCTGAAAGCCCAGCCGCTTGAACAGCGGATAAAGCGCGGGCTGATAATCCTCATGCCAGAGGTTTTCCTCCGGCGAGAAATCGAGCGGGACCTCGCGGAAGATCGTCGCGAGCCAGAAGGAGAATCTTGCGCTCTCCTCCCCCTCCGCGAGCTTTTTCCGCGCTCCCTCCTTGATCTCGAGTTCGGGGAGCGAGGCGTAGATGTTCTCCAGCGAGCCGTAGCGGCGGACCAACTCCATCGCGGTCTTTTCGCCGATACCCGGAACGCCGGGGATGTTGTCGGAGCTGTCGCCCATCAGGGCCTTGAGATCGACCATCCGCTCGGGGCTGAAGCCGAACTCTTCCCAAAAGCGCTCGGGCGTGTAGAGGATCGTCTCGGTCTGTCCCCTGACCGTACGGACATGGCAGACCGCGGTCATGGGAGAGATGAGCTGGAGCGAATCTCTGTCCCCGGTGACGAGCGTGCAGCTCCAGCCCTGCTTCTCGCAGATCGAGGCCACGGTGCCCAGGATGTCGTCGGCCTCGTGGCCGGAGCGCTCGTAGCGGCGGAGCCCCATGGCGTCGAGCACTTCCTTGAGCAGCGGCATCTGTACGGCCAGTTCCTCCGGCATCGGGCGGCGCTGCGCCTTGTAGCCCTCGTAGGCGCGGTGGCGGAAGGTCGGATCCTTGAGATCGAAGGCGACGCAGAGCGCGTCGGGACGGTTTTCCTCAAGAAGGCGACGCAGGATCGCGAGAAAACCGTAGACGGCGTTGGTTGGCGTCCCGTCGGGCGCGGTGAGCGTCCGCACGCCGTAAAAGGCGCGGTTGACGATGCTGTTGCCGTCAAGGATCATCAGATTCATTCGTTTTCCCTCACTTCTCTCCGCGCAGGCGGATGATCTCGTCGCGCAGCTGGGCCGCGATCTCGTATTCGAGCATCTGCGCGGCCTTGCGCATCTTCGTTTCCAGATCTGCGATCAGCTCGCGGCGTTCCCGCTCGGTCATCTTCACGCCGTTCCTGTGCGCGGCGGCGCCAGCGGCCGGGCTGGAGATCTCCAGCAGCTCGCGCACATCCTTGCTTATCGTACGAGGCATGATGCCGTGGGCCGCGTTGTACGCCATCTGCTTGTCCCGGCGCCGGCGCGTCTCGTCGATGCAGGCGCGCATGGCCGGAGTGACGGTATCGGCGTACATGATGACAAAGCTGTCGGCGTTTCTCGCCGCACGGCCGACGGTCTGGATCAGGCTCGTCTCGCTGCGCAGAAAGCCCTCCTTGTCCGCGTCGAGGATGGCGACCAGTCCTACCTCGGGGATATCGAGACCCTCGCGCAGGAGGTTGATGCCGACGAGCACGTCGAATTCGCCGAGACGCAGATCCCGGATGATTTCCATGCGCTCGATCGTGCCGACGTCACTGTGCATATAGCGGCAACGGATGGCGGAATTGAGCAGATATGCCGAAAGCTCCTCGGCCATCTTTTTGGTAAGCGTCGTGACCAGCACGCGCTGTTTCTTTTCGATCTTGGCGTTGATCTCGCCGATCAGATCGTCGATCTGTCCCTCGACGGGGCGAACGAAGATCTCCGGGTCCAGAAGGCCCGTCGGGCGGATGACCTGCTCGGCGATCTGTCCGGCGCGCTCGCGTTCATACTCGCCAGGCGTGGCGGAAACATAGACGACCTGGTCGATCTTGCGGTTGAATTCGTCGAATTTCAGCGGCCGGTTGTCAAACGCGGAGGGCAGGCGGAAGCCGTACTCGACAAGGCTCTCCTTGCGCGCGCGGTCGCCGTTGTACATAGCGCGCACCTGCGGGACGGTAACGTGGCTCTCGTCGATGAAGAGCAGGAAATCCTTCGGGAAGTAATCCATCAACGTCATCGGCGCGCTGCCCGGTGCGCGGTTCGAGATCACGCGCGAATAGTTCTCGATGCCGCTGCAGTAGCCCAGCTCCTGGATCATTTCGATATCGTAGTCCGTGCGCTGGCGGATGCGCTGCGCCTCGATGAGCCTGTCATGCTCCCTGAAATAGCGCTCGCGCTCGTCGCACTCCGCGCGGATGCGCTCGATGGCCGCGTCCAGCTTGTCGCGCGTCGTGACGTAATGGCTCGCGGGATAGATCGCCGTGTGGCTCAGATAGCGCAGCGGCACTCCGGTCACGACGTTGACCTCGCTGATGCGCTCGATCTCGTCACCGAAAAACTCCACGCGGATCGCGCGGTCATGCGAATACGCCGGGAAGATCTCGACCGTGTCGCCCCGGACGCGGAACATATTGCGCTCGAAGGCGATATCGTTGCGCTCATAGCGGATCTCGACAAGACGGCGCAGCAGCTCGCCCATCTCCCAGCTCTGGCCCGGACGGAGCGAAACGGTCATGGAGGCGAAATCATCCGGCTCGCCGAGTCCGTATATGCAGCTGACGGAGCTCACGACAATGACGTCGCGGCGTTCGAGAAGCGAGCAGGTGGCGCTGATGCGCAGGCGATCGATCTCGTCGTTGGTGGAGGCGTCCTTTTCGATATAGGTGTCGGTATGGGGGATATAGGCCTCCGGCTGATAATAGTCGTAATAGGAAACGAAATACTCCACGGCGTTTTCGGGGAAGAATTCCTTAAACTCGCTGCAGAGCTGCGCGGCCAGTGTCTTGTTGTGCGCCAGCACGAGCGTCGGACGGTTGACGCGCGCGATCACGTTTGCCATCGTGAAGGTCTTGCCCGAGCCGGTCACGCCCAGGAGCACCTGTTCGTCCAGACCGTTTTCCAATCCCGCGACGAGCGCGTCGATCGCCTCCGGCTGATCGCCGGTCGGCTGATAGGAAGATACCAGTTTGAAACGGTCCATGCGCGCTCACCTTTTTCTTTCATATTATCGTATTATCGTATTTATATATTATATCATGCCCGCGCCGAGTTCTCAACATGAGATCGAGGAAAGTTTGCCGTTTTCGTTTGTCTAACAGCGTATGGACAGATGCTTCGGGCTATGATAAAATAGAAAAAGCTGATTCTGCGATCTTTTAAGACAACAAACGAAAGGACAGCGTTCACTATGACGGAAACCGCATCGGCGCTATGGCTCAACACCGCTTTCGCCGGCTTCGACATCGCGATCACAGAGGCGATCCACAAGCTCTATGAGGTCGGCGGCGGCTTTTTCACTCCCTTTTTCGAGTTTATCTCCCTGCTCGGCAAGGGCGGTATCTTCCTGATCTTTTTGTCGCTCCTGCTCACCTTCTACAAGCCCACGCGCCGCTTCGGCACGGCCATGTGCATCGGGCTTCTCTTCGGCGTGCTGCTCACCAACTGTTGTTTGAAGATCGTCGTCGCCAGAGCGCGGCCCTACACGCATGAGGACAGCGTGTTCTATCAGTTCTGGCAGATGGTCGGGATGCACACGGAAAGCGACAAGAGCTTCCCCTCCGGACATACGACCGCTGCGTTCGCCGCCTGCGTGCCGGTCTTTCTGCTCGGCAGCAAGCGCATCAGCTGGACGGCGCTGCTCTTCGGTCTTGCGATGGGCGTCGCGCGCATTTATCTCTGCGTCCACTACCCGACCGACGTGGTCGCCGGCTTTCTGGTCGGCTCGCTTGCAGGCTGCTGCGCCGTGATCGTCGCGGCGAGGCTGCCCGGAAAATGGTATGATCTGGACTTTATCAAACAAAAGAAGGGAGCGCACGAATGTTCGGATTAGGAAAGATCAGGCTCCGCGGCGTCGACCGGAAGTACATCGGCGACGAAGAGCATGTGGAGGATTATAAAAACGCCCCGGCGATCGGACGCGTCCGCTTCGGGAAACTGTGCTTCTATTATCGCGATCTCGGCGTCAAATACTACGTGCCCTATGACTATATCGAGCGCGCCTTCATCCGCATCAGCGAGACGCATCCCGACGACAGCCCCGCGATCTATTACTACCGTCTGATCCTTGAGCACGGAGGAAAGGAATTTGCCAATCTGATCTTCAACGAGGAAAAGGACGCGGACGACGCCCTCGCACGTCTCAGCGAATGCGCGCCGGATATGGCCGTCGGCTACATTCCCCCTCCCGGAGGAGAAAAACCGCGCTTCAGATAAAATGCGTTCACGCCCCCTGTCGGCCGACAGAGGGCGTGCTCCTTATTGCTTCAATCGCTCCGCGAGTTTTTCGTCCGGCGCGGCGTCGAGCGTCGTATAATCCGTATACAGCACCGCGCCCGGAAGCGAGCCCGCGGGCTTCTTCACGCGGCGTACCTGCGTTATGTCAACCTTAACCTTCCCCGCATCCCTCCCCTGCGAGTAATACGCCGCGAGGGAGGCAGCCTGCTCGACCGAGCGCTGCGGCGGCTCGAGGCCGTCGGTGCGCAGGATGACATGGCTGCCGTGGATGTGCTGGGTATGGAGCCAAAGGTCGCTGCGCCGTGCGATCCTGAAGGTCAGCTCGTCGTTCTGGACGTTGCTGCGGCCGACAAGGATCTCCAAACCGTCGGAGGAGAGGAAGCGGAGCGGCGCCTGCGCTTTGGCGCGTTCCGCTTTCACACCGCGAGGCTGCTTGAGATAACCGGTCGAAACCAGCTCGCGGCGGATATCGTTCAGGTCGCGTTCGGTCTCGGCGCGCTCGATCTCGTCGAGCACGGTTGCAAGATACTCGCACTGTTTCTCGCCCTCCGCGATCAGCACGCTCAGATGCTCCTCCGCCGCTTTTTTGCGGGTGAAGTCTCTGTAGAGAGCCGCGGCGTTCTGCTGCGGCGTTTTCAGCGGGTCGAGAGGGATCGTGACACGCGGGCAGCCCTCCTCGAAATAATCCTCGCAGACCAGCTCGCGCTCGCCCTTCTTCATGCGGTAGATGTTCGCCGTGATCAGCTCCGCCCGTCGGCGGATCTGCTCGCGTCCGGCCGTCTCCGCGAGCTCCTCCCGCTGGAGCGCAAGCTTGCGGCAGAGACGCTCGTGCGCCGTTTTCACCGCGCGCAGCAGCTCGCGGCTGCGGCGACGGCGGCTCTCGAGGCGGTCGCGCCGGGCGTAAAAGGCGTCGAGCAGAAGGGAAAAGCTCTCAAAGCGCTCCTTGATGGACTCCGGGCCGTACTGGTTGATCGACAGAAAGCTGAAATCCCTGGCCGCGCCGTCGATGCTGACAAGCGTAGGGCAGAAATCGCGCCTCGCGACCGTTTCGCGCAGCGCAAGCATGTTCTCGAGCAAAAGCGTCCTGTCCCTGCGGCTGCGGTAGGCGAGCTCCCGGCATATCAGCGGCGAAAGGCCGGAATAACGGTCAAGTAGCGCCTTGTCGAGCTCCTCTCCCGGCTCGATCGACGCCGTGAAGGCGCGCAGATCCTCGACAGGAGAAGAGAAAAAGGGCGTTTTGTTCTGCGGAGGGGGAAGGCGGTAGAGCATCCCGGGCAGCATGGCGCGTCCCTCGCCGCCGTATTCCATGCGGCGAAGGCAGTCGATGATCCGGCCGTCCGATCCGACGAGAACGACGTTCGCGCTGCGGCCGATCAGCTCAACGGCAAGCGTCTTTTCGCTCTCATCCCCCATCTCGTCGCGCGCGGAGAGCCGAAACAGCAGCAGGCGCTCCATTTCGGGCTGGCAGAGCTCGCGGATGCGCGCGCCGACAAGATGCTTGCGCAGCAACATGCAGAACATCGGCGGCTCGGCCGGGTTTTCAAAGCTCTGCTCGGTATAGTGGACGCGCGCTCCTGAGACGGAGGCGCTGACGAGCAGTCTGCGGTTCCCCTCCTTTGTGCGCACGGTCAGCAGCAGCATTTCCTTTTCCGGCTGCTGCACGCGGTCGATCCTGGCTCCTTCAAGGCCCGGCATCAGCTCCGCCGCAAGAGCGGAGAGGGTAACGGCGTCGAGCGGCATATCAGTCCCCCGCTTCCTGCTCGCCGCGGTCGATGAGCGCAAAGAGCGTATTGAGACGCTCCAGCCTTCCCTGCAGATACAGCCAGCCGAACAGCGCCTCGAGCGCCGTAGCGGCATGGTATTCCCCGACGCTGGCCGCATGCGGGATCGAATTGACGTGCGTATTGCGTCCGCGGCGAAAGACCGACGCCTCCTCCTCGTCGAGCAGGGGCAGGATCTTCTCCGCCGCCGCGGCCTGCGCCGAGGCTTTGACGCGCGCGGTCGTGAGCTTGTGCAGTTCCTGTACGGCGCTGTGTCCCCTCTCGCAGAGGGATGCGCGCGTCATCAGCTCGTAGACGGCGTGGCCGGTAGGGCCGCGGCCGGGCAA
>CAMVJF010000055.1 GCA_947167725.1 uncultured Clostridia bacterium
CTGATAAAGGTTTAAGCTTCATCTTCTATTCCTCCTTTTATATAATTAATACTTATCATTTCCGATAGCCTTCCCTCCGGGGAAGGGCGCCGCGGCGCAGCCTCCGACGGAGGAGGGCGAGCCGCGGGGGAAACGCGTTCAGCCTTCCTTCACCATGCGCTCCTGGCGCTCGCGCTCGGCCTGGGAGAGGCGGAGATACACGGGCAGCAGCTCCTCGCCGCCGACGGCACGCTTGCCCGCCGCGGCCATCGCGACGCCCCAGGCGTCCTGCCAGACAAGATTGTCCGGCGCGACGCGGAAGGGCAGGGACTGCGCCTCAAGAAAGCGCGCCGTGAGCTCGCTGCCGTCGCCGACGAGCAGCACGCCCTCGCCGAGACCGCGCAGCTCCCGCGCCAGCTCCTCGAGCGAAATCGCCCGGTCGGGGCAGAGGCGGACGGGACGACCGTCCTCGATGCGGAACAGGGCGTTGTAGACCTGCGCGCGCCGCGCGTCCATGACCGGACAGACGAGGCCGCCCGCGGCCAGACCGTGCCAGGCCATGGCCTCGAGCGTCGAGACGCCGACGCAGGGCTTCTGCGCGCCCCAGGCAAGACCCTTGACAGTGGAGACGCCGATCCGGATGCCGGTGAAGGAGCCGGGACCGTGGGCGACGGCGAGAAGATCGACGTCACGGAGGCTCAGCTCCGCGTTTTTGAGCATGTCCTCCGCCATCGGCAGGAGCGTGCGGCTGTGCGTCAGCGCGCTGCACTGCATGGACTGACTGAGGAGCCGCCCGTCGCGCACGAGGGCGACGGAGGCGCTCTTCGCGGAGGATTCGAAGGCGAGGATCAGCATGTCTTTTCCTCCCCGATGGTGATCAGGCGCTCGTTCTCGCCCGTCTTTTCGATGCGGACGACGATCTCATCGCCCCAGAAGGCTTCACGGACGTTCTCGCTCCACTCGACAGCGCAGACGGCGCCGCGCGCGAGATAGTCCTCCCAGCCGATGTCGAACAGCTCGTCCGCGCTCGAGAGGCGGTACATGTCGAAATGGATGAGCTCGCGCTCGCCCAGGTATTCGTTGACGATCGTAAAGGTCGGGCTCGAGACGCGGCAGTCAAGCCCCATCCCGCGCGCCATGCCGCGCACGAAAGCCGTCTTTCCCGCGCCGAGATCGCCGTACATCGCGACGACCGTACCGCCGGGAAGAGAACGGGCAAAGGCCTCGCCGATCGCCTCGGTCTCGGATTCGCTTTTGGAATGGAAAACCGCCATATCTCTGCTCCTTATGATTCCGCGGGTATTATAACACCTTGCGCCTGCTTGCGTAAAGAGAAAACTTGTGCTAAAATATGCTGCGTGTCAAAAATGTGTTTCGGCTTTTTTCCACGAAAGACGGTGATCTCCATCAAAAAAGTCATCCCCTACGTCAAACAGTTTTTTCAGCGTGCGGATCTTTTTCTGTTCGCGCTGTGTTTTGCCTGTTCCCTCTTCAGCCTCTATGCGGTCTATCTCGCGACCAAGGGCATGCAGGCCGGCGGCGTTATCATCAGCCCGACCAAGTGCGTGATCGTCCAGCTCTTCTCGATCGCCATCGGCGTGGCCGCCTTCGTGATCTTCACGGTCATCGACGCCGACATCCTCGGCGCGCAGTGGCGCTGGCTGTGCGTGATCAACGTCGCGCTGATGGTCGCGCTGGTCATCTTCGGCTCCGAGGGCGAAAGCGGCAGCCGAAGCTGGATCCGCTTCGCCGGCATCAGCGTCCAGCCCTCCGAGATTGTCAAGGTCCTCTATATCGTCGTCTCGGCGCGGCAGATGACCTATCTCAAAGAACATAAGGATATCAATTCCTTCCTCTCCGTCGCGCAGATCGCGGCGCACTTCGTGCTCGTCTTCGGTATGATCGTCGTCGTCGGCGACGACCTCGGAAGCGGCACGATCATCCTCGCGATCTTCCTCATCATGTTTTTCTGCGCCGGGATACGGCTGTACTGGTTCGCCATCGGCTTCGCCGCCATCGCGGCCGTCATCCCGATCCTGTGGAACTATTTCCTGAAGGACTACCAGAAGCAGCGTCTGATTGCCCCCTATGACAAGTCCATCGACCCCGACGGCTGGGGCATTACCTGGCAGACGACCCAGAGCCGCTACTCGCTCATGGCCGGACGGCTCACCGGAGCGGAGGACAGCCACCGCGCCACGGTCTTTACCGGCAAGCACACCGACTTCGTTTTCGCCTGCATCGGCGAGAATTTCGGTATGATCGGCTGCGTCGCCGTCGCCATCGTGCTGACGGTCATCATCATCCGCTGCGTCTATGTCGGACTCCACGCCGGACGGATGTACGACATGCTTATCTGCATGGGCGTCGCCGGGGCGCTGGCGTTCCAGACCTTCATCAATATCGGCATGTGCATCGGCATCACCCCCGTTATCGGCATCACGCTGCCCTTCTTCTCCTACGGAGGCTCGTCGATGGTCACGCTCTTCGCAGCCGTCGGATTGGTTTCCGGCGTCCGGTACAAGCCGAAGCCCGAACACTTTTCCATGATCTTCTGATCCGGAGGCGCAAAAAAGGCCCGCGTCTGTTCATGCAGACGCGGGCCTTTTTGGCGTTTGCCGCGCTTCAGGCGCGCGCGGCGAGCGAGCGGAACATCGCGCGCAGGCGTTCCTTTGCCTCGGCGCGGCTCCACAGCGGGCTCGCCTCATAGAGCTTTTCCTCGCCGAGGAAGAAGCTCGGCACGCGATAATAGTCGTAGCGGTCGGCCAGCGCGCTCTCGGCCGACTCGTCGACGATCTCGATCTCGATCTCCCGGAAGGCGCTCTCCTCGGCGCGCAGCTCCTCGAGCAGCTCCGCCGCCTGTCTGCAGTAGGGGCAGCCGGGAAGGATGAATTCTGTCAGTTTCATGTTGCTCTCTCCTTGCTTTTTTATTTCGATCCGACGAGAAAGCCGCCGCCGAGCACGCGCTCGCCGTCGTAAAGCACGGCGGACTGCCCCGGCGCGGGGGCGCGGACAGGCTCGTCGCAGACGATGCGCAGCATGCCGCCGCCCAGAGACTCGGCCGTGCAGGACGGCGTCTCCCACTTGGTGTGCCGCACGCGCACGGAGAGGCGCAGCGGCGCGCCGGGCTCGTCGACGAGCCAGTTGAAGTCCCGCACGAGCAGCTCGCGGCGGAACAGCTCCTCCCAGAGCGCGAGCTCGATCGTATTGGACGCGGCGTCGATGCGCGAGACATAGAGCTTGCGTCCCTCCCAGAGACCGCTCCGGCGCTGGCCGACGGTGTAGCGCACGATGCCCTCGTGCCGGCCGACGACCTCGCCGTGGAAGAGGAAGTCGCCTTCGCCCGGGAGCTCCGCGCGGCGGCTCAGCCAGCCGACGTAGTCCTTGTCGGGGATGAAGCAGATCTCCATGCTGTCGGGCTTGTCCGCCGCGGCGAGACCCAGCTCGCGCGCGAGGGCGCGGACCTCGGTCTTTTCATAGCCGCCGAGCGGCAGGACGAGACGGGAGAGCTGAGAGCGTTCCAGACGGCAGAGCATGTAGCTCTGGTCGTTGGAGGGGCGGCCCTTGAAGAGCACGCCGCCCTCGGCGCGGGCGTAGTGTCCGGTCGCGATCGCCTCGGCGCCGCTGCGCTCCGCCTCCGCAAGCAGGGCGCGGAACTTCAGCGCGGGGTTGCAGGGATTGGGCGTCTCGCCGTGCAGATACGCCTCGCAGAAGGGCGTGCAGACCTTCTTCTCGAGCTCGTCGCGCACGTCGAGCACCCGCAGCTCCAGATTCATCTGGGCGGCGGCCTTTTCTGCCTCGCGCCGGGCCGTCTCGCCGGTGTTGTCAAGATAGAGACCCAGCACCTCCCAGCCCGCCCGGCGAAGCAGGACGGCGGAGACGGAGGAATCGACGCCTCCGGAAAAACCAAGTACGACTTTCATTTGTTTCTCTCCAGATAGATCATCAGAACGGAAAGGTCCGCGGGAGACACGCCGGAGATTCGCCCGGCCTGCCCGAGATTTTCGGGGCGGATCTTTTTGAGCTTTTCTCGCGCCTCGAGCCGAAGGCCGGGCACCTCGTCATAGTCCAGCGCCTCCGGCAGTGAGCGGCTCTCCATGCGGCGGAACTCCTCGACCTGTCTGAGCTGGCGCTTGATGTAGCCCTCGTATTTGAGGGCGATCTCCACGGCGTTCACGACCGCGCGCGGCAGCGCGCCGCGCCCGGCGTCGAAGGGCGCGAGGCCGGCGTAAGTGATCTGCGGACGGCGGAGGAGATCCGCGAGCGAGGCGCCGGAGGAGAGCGGCGCGGTGCCGCGCGAGGCGAGAAGGGCGTTGATCGCCTCGCCCGGCGCGAGATGAACGTTCTCGAGACGCTCGCATTCCCGCCGCACGGTCTCATACTTGCGCTCCACGGCCTCGACACGCTCGGCGCTTACGAGCCCGAGCCGCCGCCCCACGGCGCAGAGCCGCTCGTCGGCGTTGTCCTGCCGCAGGAGGAGGCGGTACTCGCTGCGCGAGGTCATCATGCGGTAGGGCTCGTTCGTGCCCTTTGTGACAAGATCGTCGATCAGCGCGCCGATATAGGCCTCGCTGCGGCGCAGGATAAAGCTCTCGCGGCCCAGCAGCTTCAGCGCGGCGTTCACGCCCGCGACGAAGCCCTGCACCGCGGCCTCCTCATAGCCGCTCGAGCCGTTGAATTGCCCCGCCCCGTAGAGCCCCGCGATCTTCTTGCACTCAAGGGTCGGATAAAGCTCGGTCGGGTCGATGCAGTCGTATTCGATGGCGTAGGCGCAGCGCGTCATCTCCGCCTTTTCCAGCCCCGGGATCGTGTGCAGCATCTCAAGCTGCAGCTCCTCGGGCATGGAGGAGGAAAAGCCCTGAATATACAGCTCCTCAGTGTCGAGCCCCATCGGCTCAATGAAGAGCTGGTGGCGGGGCTTGTCCGGAAAGGTCATGACCTTGGTCTCGATGCTGGGGCAGTAGCGGGGTCCCACGCCCTCGATCACGCCGGAATAGATCGGGCTGCGGTCAAGACTGCGGCGGATGATCTCGTGGGTGCGCTCGTTGGTATAGGTCAGATAGCAGACCGCGCGGTTCTCCGGCGGCGACTGGGTCGAAAAGGAAAAGGGCTCGGGATCGTCGTCGCCGCGCTGCAGCTCCATCTGCGAGAAATCCACGCTGCGGCGGTTGACGCGCGGCGGGGTCCCGGTCTTGAAGCGGCGCATCGAAAGCCCCATCGCGCGCAGCCGCCCGGCGAGAGGCACGGCGGCGGCGAGCCCGTCCGGGCCGGAGGAGCGCAGGACCTCTCCGACGATCGTACGGCCGTCGAGATAGGTGCCGGAGGCGATCACGACCGCACGGCAGGCGTAGATCGCGCCCGTCTGCGTCGTGACGGAGACCACATGCCCGTCCTCCACGCCGATATCGACGACCTCGGCCTGTTTGAGCCGCAGATGCTCCTGACTCTCGAGCGTGTGCTTCATGATCCCGGAGTAGAGACGGCGGTCGGCCTGGGCGCGCAGCGAGTGCACGGCCGGACCCTTGCCGAGGTTGAGCATGCGGTACTGGATGCAGGCGCGGTCCGCGGCCTTCGCCATCTCGCCGCCGAGTGCGTCGAGTTCGCGCACGAGATGCCCCTTGCCCGTGCCGCCGATGGCTGGGTTGCAGGGCATGTTGCCCACACTGTCCAGATTGACCGTGAAGCAGACGGTGTCCAGGCCCAGACGCGCGGCGGCGAGCGCGGCCTCGATGCCCGCGTGGCCCGCGCCGATCACGGCGATATCACATGTTCCCGCGTCGAAACTCATGCTGCTGTTCAGACTCCTCATCGATTTGTGCCGGATTGATAGTACTTTTATTATAGCAGACCATGCGCAAAAAACAATCTTTTTCCCTTGCCGCGCGCGGCCGGGGGAAGGGAGCGGAAAAAAGCCGAAAGGGCGCGAAAAGGCATTGACCGCGCGCGGAGCGCGTTGTATAATCAAAAAAAGAAACTATATCCTGTGGCAGAGAAGGAGAAGTGAAGCAATATGTATGGGAAGGGCATGAAGCTGCTGGTCCTGCTCCTGACGGCGGCCGTGCTGCTCGGCGCGCCCGTGTCAGCGGCAGAATCGGAGACGGAGACGCTCATCATCATCGAGAAGGTCCTTGCGACCTCGACCAAAGAGCCCTTTGCGATGCTCAAACCCTCCGACATCCCCTTTACGACCAGCACCACCGGCGCGAGCATCTCAAGCGTCGCGTGGATGGACCAGAGCGGCGCGACCCTGGCGCCGGGCGATGCGTTCAAAAACGAGGTCTACACCCTGACGGTCACGCTCACGGCTAACCCCGGCTACGTTTTTTCCCAGTCCGTGCTGGGCTACCTTTACAACAAATCCGCCAACGTCTCCGTCTCCATGGACGGCAAGAGCGTCTCGCTCCGCCGCAACATGCAGGCCATGGTCTCGAAGCCGAACGTCATTAAATCCCCGCTGACCGACCCCGCGGTCGATCCGGGCGAGCTGGTGTCCTATGTGGCGACGGCGACCTTCGCCACGAGGAGCGAGTGGTTCTTCGTCAGCCCCGACGGCAGCGAAACGCTGAACGTCAAGCAGATGCTCGAGCGCTTCTCCGGCATCTCGATCGACAACGCCGGCATCGGACGGATCATCGTCTACCACGTCCCGGCCGAGATGAACGGCTGGCAGATCTATTGCCGCTTCTGGGAGAGCACCGACGTCTATTCCTCCGACACGAACAAGGCCACGATCCAAGTGAAGGTCCCGGCCGAGACGCCCGCGCCGACGCCGGAGCCCACGCCCGCACCGACGCCGGAGCCCACGCCGGAGCCGAGCGCGGCGTCGGTCCCCGAGACGACGCCCGAGGCGGCGGAGCCTACGCCGACCTTCCCGGATGAGGACTTTTCCTGGAAGCACAACGAGAGCAGCCACTGGCTCGAGAGCGAGAGCGGCGTCGTCCGCGAGGTGGGCGAGCACCGCTTCGTCTGGACGAGCGAGGGCGACAAGGGCGAGGAAAGGGGCGTGTGTGCCGACTGCGGCTACACGATCACCCGCGTCAATGAGGTCAGCGCCAGACAGGACGCCGCGGGCAAGATCCTTATCGGCCTCGGCGCGGCGGTCGGCGTGATGATGATGCTGTCCCTCGCGGCGCCGAAGAAGAGAAAGCCCAAGCACTGAGATACGAAATCAAAAAAGCCTTGAAGCGATCCGCTTCAAGGCTTTTTGCTTTGCCCCCAAGGGGGCGGCCGTTATTCGTGGCAGTGCTCGCAGTCCTCGAGATTCTTGAACAGCTCCGGATCGTAGGCAATGCCGTTGCGATCGTAATAATCCTTGACCGCGGCCTTGACGGCCTCCTCGGCCAGCACGGAGCAGTGCAGCTTGTAGGCGGGCAGACCGTCGAGCGCCTCGACGACCGCTTTGTTGGAAAGCTCCAGCGCCTCGTCGATCGGCTTGCCCTTGATGAGCTCGGTCGCCATCGAGCTGGTCGCGATCGCGCTGCCGCAGCCGAAGGTGTTGAACTTGCAGTCGACGATGACGCCGTCCCGCACCTTGATATACATGCGCATGATGTCGCCGCACTTGGCGTTGCCGACCTCGCCGATGCCGTCGGCGTCGTCAAGCTTGCCGACGTTGCGGGGATTCTGGAAATGGTCCATGACCTTGTCGCTGTAAAGTGCCATTCTATGATTCCTCCTGTTGTACTAGTGTGGATGTCAGATCAGGTGCGGCTTCTCGCCCTTTTCCAGCGCGTCCCAGACCGGGGAGATCTCGCGCAGATAGGCGACGACCCGCGGGACGACCTCGATGATGTGGTCGATCTCGTCCATGCTGTTGTATTCGCCGATCGAGAGGCGCAGCGAGCCGTGCGCCACCTCATGGGGCAGACCGATGGAGAGCAGGACGTGGCTGGGGTCGAGCGAGCCGGAGGTGCAGGCGCTGCCCGAGGAGGCGCAGATGCCCTCGCGGTCGAGCAGGAGCAGCAGGCTCTCGCCCTCGATTCCCTCAAAGCACATGTTCACCGTGCCGGGAACATGGTGCTCGAGACTGCCGTTGATCTTGCTGTGCGGGATCTTCGAGAGCTCGGCAAAGAGCCTGTCGCGCATCGGCACGATCTTGGCGGTGTTCTCCTCCATGTGATCGCAGCTCTCCTTGAGCGCCGCGGCGAGCGCGACGATGCCGGCGACGTTCTCGGTGCCCGCACGCTTGCCGCGCTCCTGCGCGCCGCCCTCGATGAGCGGAAAGAGCGGGAGCGAGCGCCTGGCGTACAGCACGCCGACACCCTTGGGCGCGTGGAACTTGTGGCCGGAGAGCGAGAGCATGTCGATGTTCATGTCTTTTACATCGATGGGCATGTGGCCCGCGGCCTGTACGGCGTCGGTGTGGAAGGGGACGCCCCGCTCGCGGCAGAGCGCGCCGATCTCGCGGATGGGCTGGATCGTGCCGATCTCGTTGTTCGCGAACATGATCGTCACAAGGCAGGTGTCCTCGCGCAGCGCGGCCTTCACGTCCTCGAGACGGACGACGCCGTCCTCGTGCACGTCGAGCAGCGTGACCTCAAAGCCCTCCTTCTGGAGCTTGCCGAGCGTGTGCAGGACGGCGTGGTGCTCGAACTTCGTGGAGATCAGATGCTTTTTCCCGTGGCGCGCGCCGACGCGGGCGCAGGAGACGATGGCCTGGTTGTCGGCCTCGCTGCCGCCGGAGGTGAAGTAGATCTCGC
>CAMVJF010000056.1 GCA_947167725.1 uncultured Clostridia bacterium
GAAGCTCCTTCGCGCCGAGCAGATCGCAGAGCTCGAAGGGTCCCTTGATCCAGTTGTATCCGCCGCGCATGGCCGCGTCGATGTCGCGGAAATCGTAGCTGATGTCCTGCGCCGCCATAATCGCGAGCCACAGCGGCTCGAGCACCACGCGGCGGAGAAAGGCTGTCTCGGGATAATCTCCGAAGAGAAGCGCGCGCAGGCGCTCGCGCTTGTCGCGCACCTCCGCAAGGGACGCGCCACCGGCCCGCACGAGGGGAACATATTCGCAGCTCTTATAGTCCCAGACGAAGCGCTCGGTCCCCTTCTCGCCCTTGCGCTTGCAGTAGAAGCCCGCGCCGGTCTTGTTGCCGAGGCAGCCGCGCGAGGTGATGTCGTAAAGCACGGCCGGCCGGTTGCGGAAGGGCTTTTCATATTCCGGGATATCCGCCGAGGCCATGTAGTCCACGGTGTGGACGCTGATATCGAGGCCCACAAGATCGAGCAGCTTGAAGGCTCCCTGCTTGGGCCGGAAAATGAGGTCGCCCGTCAGCGCGTCCGCCTCGGCGAAGCCGTAGCCGCCGTCGGTCGTCGCGTTCATGATCGAGGTCAGCGCCATCGAACCGATGCGGTTGGCGATGAAGCCCGGCTCGTCCTTGCAGCGGATGGGCGTCTTGCCGAAGCGGTCGCAGATCAGCCTTTCGACGCGCGCGAGGATCGCCTCGTCCGTCTTTGCATTGCCGATCAGCTCGACGAGGTCCATATAGCGCACGGGGTTGAAGAAATGGATGCCGAGGAAGCGGCGCTCCCGCTCCTCCCCCAGGCCTTCCGCGATCGAGTCGATCGAGATGTTCGAGGTGTTGGTGCCGACGATCGCGTCCTCGTTTACATGGTCGAAGAGGAAGGCCGCCGTGCTGCGCTTGATCGCAAGGTCCTCCGCCACCGCCTCGATCACGAGATCGCAGTCGGAGAGCAGCGCGGCGTCGTTCTGCATATCCGCGCAAAAGACCCCGGCGCGGATGCGCTCCTCGTCCGAGCCCTTCATCTCGCCGCTCTTGAGGATCGCGGCGATCGCCTTCGAGGCGCGGACACGCCCGCTCTCCTCGCCCTTGCCGCGGACCATCAGGATCACATCCAGGCCTGCGCGAGCCCCGCATGCGGCGATCGCCGCGCCCATCGTGCCGGCGCCGACGACCGCCATCTTTCTGATGCTCTTGTCCATACATACTCCTTTCCGTATACGGCCCGCACGGGCGGAGCCCGCGGCTCCCCTCCCGCCGGGCGATCTATTGAAAAATCAACTGATCTCTTCGAAATCCGTGCCGGAAGGCCGCAGGCACTGGGCCGACCAGCATATTGATTATATCATGCGCCCTATGTCAATGCAAGATGTATTTTAGTCGTTTTTGACGAATCCTTTCAAAAATCTCGTGAAAAGTCTTGCGCTTTTGTACAAGTTAGTATATACTCAAATCGGAGAGGCATCTCCATTGCGACAGGTTTCCATAACATGTCTAAACATTTCGTTGGAGGAGAGTGTCCCGCCTTTTGGTCGGACCAATTTTCGGAATGCAGATCGGCGTTATCGAAGTCCCTACGCTCAAGGAGCTTTTCGAACACAAGCTGGAAGAGCAGATCCTCTCGGGGAAGCTCAAGGTCGGCGACAGTCTCCCCTCTGAGCGCCAGCTCCAGGAGGAGACGCGGATCAGCAAAACCGTGATCCACGCCGCGCTCGCAGAGCTCGAGCAGAAGGGCTTTCTGGAGATCACGCCCCGCCGCGGCGCCGTCGTCGCCAATTACGAGGAGACCGGCACGATGGAGACGCTTAACGCCCTTATCCGCATGAACGGCGGCAATATGACCCGCAAGCAGACTCGCAGCTTTATGGAGGCGCGCATCGCCATCGAGGGCTCCGCCCTGCGGCGGCTCGCGGAGAAGCACAGCGACGACGATATCGCCTATCTCGAGGACCTGCTCGCGAAGACCGACGCGCTGCTCGCGGAGAAGCCGCTCGACGCGGATGCGCTTGCCGAGCTGCTGTTCCGCTACCACCGCGGGATCTGCGTACGCAGCGGCAACGAGTTCTTCCCTCTCCTGCTCAACGAGTTCCGCCCGATCATCATGGAGTTCTGGCTGCGCTCGATCTCGCTCTTCGGCGCGGAGGCAAACGTGCATCTTGCCAAGCGCTATCTCGACCTCATCCGCGCGGGCGACGCCGAGGGCGCCTTCCGGCGGCTGCAGCGCAGCGTCAACGAGTACCTCAGCTGCCTTGACGAGCAGATAAAATAAAAATCGGAAACGAAACAATACGACAAGGAGGAACAAGCATGCAAGACAAAGAATACCTGAAAGTACTGGATGAAGTCGCGAAGCAGAACGCCGCTCTCGCGCGCAAACAGTACGACCCCGAGATCCCCGAGAAGATCGAGTACGAGGACAAGCCCTGCAAGTGGTGGTTCAACCACTGGGCCGAGAAGAACCCGATGAAGCCCTACGCGGTGCTGGGCGATCTCGTGCTGCCCTACGCCTACTGCAACGACGTGGCGCGGCGTCTCGCCAACGCCTTCCTCGACCTCGGCGTCAAGAAGGGCGACCGCGTGGCCATCATGGCCCCCAACGTGCCGCAGTATCTTCTGGCGATGCACGCCGTATGGAAGATCGGTGCCATCGAGGTCCCGGCCAACCCGCTCTACACCGTGCCCGAGCTGACCGGACAGATCAACGACAGCGGCGCGGAGACCGTCGTCGTCATGGCGGCCTTCGCCCCCAAGGCGATCGCCATGCTGCAGAACCCGGACTGCAAGCTCAAGCGCGTCATCGCCTTCCAGCTCCCCTCCGGCGCCGTCGAGCTGCCGCAGGTCGAGGGTCTGTACGACTTCAACGCCCTCGTCGGCACGCATCCGAACACCGAGCCCGACATCGAGGTCTCGATGGACGACCCGATCCGTCTGCAGTACACCGGCGGCACCACCGGCATCCCCAAGGGCTGCGTACTGACCAACAAGATGGTCTATTCGATGGGCTACCGCACCGCGCTGTGGACCACGCGCAGCTACTCCATTGTCGGCAAGGACGAGGTCGTCACGCTCGCGGCGATCCCGCTCAACCACGTCTACGGCTTCAACGCCAACGTCGGCATCACGCTGACCAACGGCGGCACGATCATCGTCGTCCCGCAGCCGAAGCCCGACGCCCTGCTCGCCGAGATCGTCAAGAACAAGCCCAATATCTTCGCGGCTGTTCCGGCGATGCTCATCGGTCTTCTCAACACCCCGCAGGTCCAGGCCGGCGAGGCGGACATCACCTCGCTCAAGGGCGTGTTCTGCGGCTCGGCTCCCTGCCCGGTCGCCGTCATGGAGCAGCTTGAGGCCAAGACCGGCGCGACCATCGTCGAAGGCTACGGCATGTCCGAAACCTCGAACATCCTGACCATCAACCCGATGCACGTCCGCAAGGCCGGCTCCGTCGGCGTGGCCGTGCCCGACACCGACCTCGTCGTGGTCGACGCGGTCGACGGCAAGACCCCCGTGCCGCTGGGCCAGACGGGCGAGCTCATCTGCCGCGGCCCGCAGGTCATGGAGAAGTATTGGGAGAATCCCGAGGCCACCGAGGCCACGATCCGCGACGGCTGGCTCTATACCGCGGACGTCGTGTTGATGGACGAGGACGGCTTCATCTTCATCAAGGACCGCAAAAAGGATATGATCATCGTCAACGGCTTCAACGTCTTCCCGCGTGAGATCGACGAGGCCATGTTCGCCAACCCGAAGGTCAAGGAGGCCTGCGCCGTCGGCATCAACCACCCGAAGAAGGGCGAGGCACCGGTGCTCTACACCGTTCTCAAGGAGGGCGAGACCATGACGGCCGAGGAGGCGGAGAAGTATCTGCGCCAGTCCCTCGCGCCCTATAAGATCCCCATCGGCTACGAGTTCATCACCGAGCTGCCGCGCACGGCCGCCGGCAAGGCCGACCGCAAGGCGCTCAGCGCGATGTACAAGGAGAAGTACGGGCTCTGATCGAAAGAGCGGATTACGGAGGAAACACCATGTTTGAAGGAAAGTATTTCCTGTTTTCGCTGGAAAAGGGCGTCGGTGTGCTGACGCTCAACCGGCCGCCCTATAACATCTTCGAGGCGGGCTTTTATGTGGAGCTCGGCGAGGTGGAGGACGTCATTGCCGCGACCGAGGGCATCCGCTGCCTCGTCGTCAAGGCCAACGGCAAGTGCTTCTCCGCGGGCATCGATCTGAACTACCTCCAGGGCGTCAGCTCCGACTACGTGCTCGAAAAGCTGCCCTGGCTGCAGAAGATCTACGGCTTCTTCCAGGAGCAGAACTACCCCGTCATCGCCGCCGTGCAGGGGCTCTGCACCGGCTCGGGACTGGAGTTCATCCTCGGGGCGGACATCCGCGTCGCGTCCGAGGACGCGCGCTTCTCCCTGCCGGAGGTCCAGCTCGGCCTCTCGCCGGACATGGGCGGCACCTCGCGGCTCACGCGGCTCGTCGGCATGGGGCAGGCCAAGCGCCTGATCCTCACCGGCGAGGAGATCGGCGCCGAGGAGGCGCTGCGCATCGGCCTCGTCGAGGCGGTCGTCCCGCTTGAGGAGCTGGAGGCGCGGGTCACGAAGATGGCCAAGACCATCGCGCGCAGCCCCGCCGCCGCGGTGCGCTTTGCCAAGAAGGGCGTCAACCTCACGGACGAGGGCGGGCTCTACGCCGGACGCTTGTTCGAGCAGGCCCAGTCCACCTACTGCTGCGGGACCGAGGATCTGCAGAACGCGATCGCGGCCTACAAGGCGATGCTCGCCGCGCGCAGCAAGAAATGACCGGACGGACGGGCCGTGCCGTTCGCCCGGCCCGTCTGTAAGTGAATACCAATCTGACAAAGGAGGAGTGTACTATGCCCAAATATGACATCGTGGTCGTGGGCGCCGGCAACGCCGGTATGTCCGCGGCGCTGCAATGTCAGCTCGCGGGGAAAAAGACCCTGTTGATCGAGAAGCACAACCTGCCCGGCGGCGCCGCCACCAGCTTCGTCCGCGGCCGCTTTGAGATCGAGCCCTCGCTGCATGAGCTCTGCGACTTCGGCCCCCCGGACAACCCGGGCGATTCCCGCAGGATCCTCGAATCCTACGGCGTCAAGCTGAACTGGTACGAGTGCAAGGACTGCTTCCGCGTGATCTCCAAGTATTCGGACGGCACGCCCATGGACGTGACCATGCCCGCCGGCATCGACAACTTCATTGACAAGATGGAGGAGTACGTCCCCGGCTCGCGCGAGAAGATGACGAAGCTCTTCGATCTCTTCCAGGAGGTGCTCGACGGCATCGCCTACATCACGGCCTCGAAGGGCAATCCCGACTCGAAGGTGCTGCAGACCGATTATCCCGACATGCTGCGCTGCGGCGCGTACAGCACGCAGAAGGTCTTTGACGCGCTGAAGCTGCCGCGCAAGTGTCAGGACATCCTCGCGACCTACTGGAGCTATCTCGGCGTGGATATGGATCATCTGGCCTTTATCCACTACGCCGCGATGGTGCACAAGTACGTCCAGCGCAGCGCCTATATTCCGGAGCACACCTCGCACCAGTACTCCACCGCCATGATCGAGCGCTTCCGCGAGCTCGGCGGCGAAGTCTGGTTCAACTGCCGCGCCGAGGAGTTCCTCTTCAACGGCGACAAGCTCTGCGGCGTGCGGACCAATCTCGGCGACATCGAGTGCGACTACGCCCTCGCAAACATCAACCCGGACATCATCTACGGCAAGATGGTGCCGAAGGAGCTCATCCCCGAGCGCGAGAAGAAGCTCTCCAACGCGCGCGGCCGCATCCTCGGCGGACGCATGTACACCGCCTATTTCTGCTGCGATGCGACGCCCGAGGAGCTCGGCATCACCGATTACAGCTACTTCCTGCCCAGCACGGCGAACTCCGTCGTGGAGTACAAGCGCATCCAGGGCGGCATGAAGACGAACGACTATTCGATCTTCCTGTGCTACAACATCGTCCTGCCCGACTTCTCGCCCAAGGGCACCTGCGTCTGCTCCTTCACGACCTTCGGCGCGCCCGACGAATGGGGCGAGCTCAAGCAGGAGGACTACTTCAAGTTCAAGACCGACGGCGCGAAGAAGATGCTCAAGAGCCTCAAGGAAAAGACCGGCATCGATCTCGAGGGCCACATCGAGGAGATGGAGATCGCCTCTCCGTGGACCTTCGCCCGCTATCTCGGCGTGCCCGAGGGCTCGGTCTACGGCTATGAGGCCCGCGACTGGGACGGCATGATGGCCCGTATGCAGATGATCGGCACCGATTACCCGATCAAGGGCCTGCGTCCGATCGGCGCGGCCGGCCCGCGCAGCGACGGCTATTCCGCCACGATCGTCTGCGGCCAGCTGATCGCCGCCAACGCTCTGAGAGACCTCAAAGCCTGGAGTGAAGGAGGGAACAAGTAATGCCTGATCTGAAAGTGAAAGTCGGACTGATCGGCAAGTTCGACATGCTCAAATTCAAGAACATGAAGAAGGTCCGCGAGAAGGCCATCCAGGCCGCTCCCGCCGACGAGATCAGCGGCGTGTTCCCGATCAATGAGAACGCGAAGGCCCTGCACCCGGACTTCCTCGAGCTCGTGATCGACCATATCGTCGACCGCGGCGGCGCACAGGCGAAAACCTTCGTCCTCAAGAGCGCCGACGGTGCGCCGCTCCCCTACTTCCGCGCCGGACAGTACATCTCGCTCAAGCTGCCGATGGACGGAAGTCTCGTCTCGCGCTCCTATTCGCTGTGCTCCTCCCCGAAGGAGGCGCTCAAAGGCGAATACTCCATCACCGTGCGCGCCAATCCCGGCGGCTTTGTGGCCGACCGCCTGCTCGCGGAAAGGAAGCCGGGCGACAAGCTCATCTCCTCCGGTCCCCAGGGCTTCTTCTACTATGAGGATCTTCGCGACAAGAAAAACGTCGTCGGTCTTGCCGGCGGCTCGGGCATCACGCCTTTCCTGTCCATGGCCCGCGCGCTGGCCGACGGCGTCGAGGACTTCAACCTGACGCTGCTCTTCGGCTCGCGCGACGAGGAGAATATCCTCTTCCGCGGAGAGCTCGACGAGCTCGCGCGCGTCTGCCCGAAGTTCAAGGTCATCCACGTCCTGTCCGAGGAGGAAAAGGCGGGCTTTGAGCACGGCTTCATCACGGCCGAGCTCATCCGCAAGTACGCTCCCGAGGGCGAGGAATTCTCCGTCTTCCTCTGCGGCCCCGAGGCCATGTACAGGTTCCTCAAGCCCGAGATCGAGAAGCTCGGTCTGCCCGAGCGCCTCTTCCGCCGCAAGCTCATCGACGTCACCAAGACGCCGTGGGAGTGCGAGGGCTATCCGCAGGAGGCGAAAGGCAAGGAGTTCTCCATCCACGTGAAGCAGGGACCGCAGGAGTGGACCATCCCCGCCTCGGCCGACGAGCCGGTGCTCGTCGCGATCGAGCGCGCGGGCATCAAGGCCCCGTCCCGCTGCCGCGCGGGCGAGTGCGGCTGGTGCCGCTCGCGTCTGCTCGAGGGCACGGTATTCATCCCGCAGGAGAATGAGATGCGCCGCTGGGCCGACGTCCACTACGGCTACATCCACCCCTGCTGCAGCTTCCCGACGAGCGATCTGGAGCTGGAGATCCCCGGCGAGTTCTTCTGAGCGTTTCGCAACCATCATCCTTCAAGGCGGGCTGAAAAGCCCGCCTTGATCGCGCTTTCACGCCCTTTTGCTTGTCAAAAGGGCAGTTTTGGATTATAATAATATATTAGTTTCCCGCCGTATCAGCCGCGCGATGTCGACGCTGCGCGAGCTGGAAGACTTCTGAGGTGTCATTGACGGAGCGAGAATGAACAAAAAACGAAGTGCCATCCTGAGCGGCTGGATCACGCTGTGCGTCCTTTGCGCTCTCTATATTTCCGGCGGTCCCGAGGCGAATCTCCCCGAGGGAGATCAGCTGCGCGCCGCCTCGGTGTCCGCCATCCGCTATCTGCCCGTGTACTCCTATCTAACGCGAGCGGAGGCCTATAACAGCTATGCGGTCGATACGGCGCACGGCAGCGAGGGCTATATCGCGCTCACCGCCAAGAGCAGCGAACCGATCAAGCTCAAGCTCATTTCCCCGGGAGGGGTCGAACGCATATACAACGTTCCCAGCACGGGGGAGGTCGCCTATTATCCGCTGAGCGACGGCAACGGGCTTTACTCTGTCCAGCTCCTCAGACGGACGGAGGGCGCCGACGGCTCGGACCTCTACAGCCGTGTGCTGCTCGAGAGCTGCGAGGCCGCGCTGCCCGACGAGTTCCAGCCCTATATGAGGCCAAGCACCTATGTGTGGTTTACCGGCTACAGCGAATGCGTCCGCGAGGCGGCGCGGCTCTGCGCCGGGGAGAGCGACGACAACGTCAAGGCCAGTCTGATCGGGCGCTACGTCTGCGACAAGCTCCGCTATGACAGCTCGCTCTCCTACCGGGAGGACCAGGGTTTCATCCGAGACCCGGACGCGATCCTGGCGCGCGGCACCGGCACCTGCCTCGATTACGCCGTCCTCTCCGCCGCGATGCTGCGCAGCCAGGGGATCCCGACCAAGGTCGTCTACGGCGAAGCGCGGCAGGCCACCGGCAGTTCCCACGCCTGGAACATGGTCTACAGCTCCTCGCGCGGCTGGTTCCGGCTGGACACGACCTTCGCCGA
>CAMVJF010000057.1 GCA_947167725.1 uncultured Clostridia bacterium
TCGAGCGCGCCTACCGCGACGGCGAGGACATGGAAGCCCGCACCGAAATGCTCATCGCCGCCTTCAAAGCGGGCTTCGCCTTCACGCGCGCGGGCGTCGGCAACGTCCACGCCATCGCGCACACGCTCGGCGGGCTCTACAACACGCCGCACGGCCTCGCCAACGCGGTCATCCTGCCCATCGTACTGGAGGACTACGGCGCGTCGGTCGAGGGCAAGCTCGCGCATCTTGCCGAGATCACGGGGCTCAAGACCGACGGCACGGACGCCGGGAAAGCCCGCGCCTTCATCGACGAGATCCGCGCCATGAACCGGCGCATGAACATCCCCACCGGCTTCGACCATATCCGGGAGGAGGACATCCCCCAGATGATCGAATGGGCGCTCGCCGAGGCGAATCCCGTCTACCCCGTGCCGGTGATCTATGACCGGGCACGCTGCGAGAAGGTCATCCGCCGCATCATCGCCGAGGCCTGAGCGCTTCTCCATCTTTCCGTCAATCGAAGGAGAAAGACATGAATACCACGCTCGTCGCTTATTTTTCCGCCGGCGGCAGCACCGCGCGGCTGGCCGAAACGCTCGCTGCGGCCGCGGGCGCCGCGCTCTATGAGATCCGGCCCGCCGTGCCCTATGAGCGGCGCGATCTGAACTGGATGGACAAAAAAAGCCGCACGACCCTTGAAATGCAGGACAAGAGCTGCCGTCCGACGCTGGCGGACCGCGGCGCGCCCGTGGCGGAAGCCGGGACGATTTTTCTCGGCTTCCCGATCTGGTGGTACCGCGAGCCGAGCATTATCGACAGTTTTCTGGAGGCCTACGACTTTTCCGGCAAAACCGTTATCCCCTTCTTCACCTCCGGCGGCAGCCAGCTCGGAGAAGGGCAGGAACGCATCGCCGCGCTCGCCGGAGGCGCAAAGGTGCTCGTGGGCAGGCGCTTCACGCCTCGCGCGTCCGAGGCGGAGCTCCGGGCATGGATCGAAACACTCTGAGGAGGAGAGAACATGAACAAACACAACCCCATCCCCGGGAAAGACGGCAACAAGTACGTCCCCTTTGAGGAGCGCACGGGCGAGAGCTCCGTGGTGTTCTTCACACGAGATCTCTCCGAAGAGGGTCTGAAAAAGATATATGACCGCGTCTCCTCCGTGCTCTGCGGCAGGATCGCCGTCAAGCTGCACACCGGCGAGGCCGAAGGCCCCAACATCATCCCCCGTCCCTGGGTGAAGGAACTGATCGCCTCCCGCATCCCGGACGCGACGATCATCGAGACCAACACCTATTATGAGGGCAGCCGCTACACCACCGAAGACCACCGCAGAACGCTTGCGATCAACGGCTGGACCTTCTGCCCGGTGGACATCACCGACGCCGAGGGCGTCGCGGCGCTCCCGGTCCGGGGCGGCAAGTGGTTTGAGGAGATGCACGTCGGCAAGAGCATGCTGAACTACGACTCCCTGCTGGTGCTCACGCACTTCAAGGGGCACATCCAAGGCGGCTTCGGCGGCAGCAACAAGAACATCGGCATCGGCTGCGCCGACGGACGGATCGGCAAGCGTGAGATCCACAGCCGGGAACACATGTGGGATACGCTCAAGGAAGAGCTGATGGAGAAGATCTCCGAGTCCACCAAGGCCACGATCGACTACTTCGCGCCGCATGTCTGCTACATCAACACGATGCGCAACATGTCCGTCTCCTGCGACTGCGAGGGCAAGGGCGCCGAGCCGGTCGTCACGCCGGACGTCGGCATCGTCGCCTCGCTGGATATCCTCGCGGCGGACAGCGCCTGCGTCGATCTGATCTACGCGCTGCCCGGCGGAGGCGGCAAGGCCATGATCGAGCGCGTCGAGAGCCGTCACGGTCTGCGCCAGCTGAGCTATATGAAGGAGCTCGGCATGGGCAACGACCGCTACACGCTCCTCGATATCGACAACGGCGACGCCGTCATCACGGCCGCCGATGCGGTCCGCGGCGTCGATCCCGAGTGGAAGCCAGACCGCTACAATACCTTCTGGGGCAGGAACAGACGCCGCTGATCCCCGAACAAAGCCGGCGCCGGGACGGACGAAGCGTCCCGGCGCCGTTCATTATGCCCGATCAAAAATGCGCGCCGCGTCCTTGACGAAAATGCTTCAAAATGTTATAGTAACGGTATGGAAGAATTTGTTATTCCTCTTTCCGGCCGGCGCCGGAGAGAGAGGAACAGCTCTTCTTTTTTGCATGTCAAGGAGGCAGTATCATGCTGCATATCGCGATCTGTGAGGACACGCCCGCGCACGCCCGGCGGCTCGCGTCGCTGCTCGAGGCCAGGCTCTCGCCGCATCGCGCCCAGATCGAGGACTTCCCCTCTCCCGACGAGCTGCTTCGCTATATCGAAGCGGGACCCTACGCCCCGGATCTGGCCTTTCTCGGGGTCGAGTGCGGCAACGGCAGCGGGATCTCGCTGGCGGAGAAGCTCAACGAGATCGTGCCGGGCTGCCGCGTCGTCTTTCTGTCCGACAGTCTGGAGGCCGTGAAGGAGGCCTATCGCGCGGAACACGTGTGGTTCATTTTGCGCGGCGAGCTGCGGGAGCGTCTCGCGCCCGCGCTGAACAAGGCGCTCTCCCCGCTCGACGCGGGGCGCGGCATGGGGCTGCTGATCCGCGGCAAGGGGCGGGCGGTGTTCCTGCCGCTCGAGGAGATCCTCTATCTCGAGCGCGACGGCCGCAGGACCCTGATCCGCGCGGAGAGCGGCGAGTACGTCTCCTCCGATTGTCCCTCCCGGCTCCTCTCCGGCGGGCTTGAGAGCAGCTTTGTGCGCAGCCACCGAAGCTACTGGGTGAATAAAGGCAAGATCAGCGCCATGGAGCGCGGCGAGTTTGTGCTCTCGGACGGAAGACGCGTCCCGATCAGCCGCAGCTGGCGGCGCGCGGCGCGCGACGCGTTCTTCGACAGCGAAAACTGAAAAAGCAGCGCCCCGGAAGGCTGTTCCGGGGCGCTGCCGTTATTCTGGATGTCAGATCGTGCTTGCGCTGTCCACGATCATCGCGCGCGCCTTGTCGCGGATGAGCTGGGCGCGGAGCGTCGCCTCGCCGACCATGTCCAGCACCTCGCGCTGGTCCATGTCGTACATGTCGGCGATCGCGTCGAGCGCCGCCTTGAACTCCCTGTCGGTGAGTTCGAGCCCCTCCCGCTTCGCGACCTCGTCGATCAGCAGGTCGATCCGCACCAGGTCGAGCGCCTGGGGCCGAAACTCGGCGCGCAGCTCCTGCTCGCTCTTGCCGATCATGCGCAGGTAGCTTCCGAAGCTCTCCGCGGCGAGCTCCTCGATGTTCTTCGCGCGTTTTTCCTCCGCGCGGCGCTCGAGACAGTCCGCCACGACCTCGACCTTGCGCTCCTCGGTCCCCTCGGGGAAGAGGGCGGCGGCCGCGGCGCTAACGATATCCTCGGCGCTGCGGGCGCGGAAGCGGCTGCCGTTGGCCTCGTCGGCGGCGGAGAGGGCCATCGCCCACAGCTCGTCGTCGCTGCGCTCGCATGCGAGCGCCTCGTTCGCCGCGCGGAGCACAGCGTACATGTCGGTCAGCGCACTGAACACGGGACGCTTCACGACGTCCTCCATACGCTGGCGCATCAGGCCGTCGATCTTGCGGCTGACGTAAGTCTCCGGAATCTCGGCCTGCAGCTCCTCCGTCGCGGCGAGCAGCACCGGCAGGTCCGGCTTCTCGTCCGAGGGGACGTAGACCTCGAGCCCCAGATACTGCCCGAGCTCCACTTTCGGCGGGATCGCCGCGTCAAAGTCGAACTCCAGACCGCGCGCCGTCTCGTCCATGCGCGTGACGCGCGTCAGCGCGAGGGTCTTGATCCCCTTCTCCTCGCAGAAGGCGCGGATGCACGCCTCGACCGCCTCGCGCTCGCCGCCGAAGCGTTCAAGTTCTTCCCGCCCGGCCAGCACGGTCGCGGCGACGTCGCCGCCGCGGATCTCACAAGACAGGATCTTCATTTCCTCCGCTCCTCTCCGGCGCGCAGCACCTCGTCGTCGTATTCCCAGCCGTTGTCGAGCAGCCAGAAGCTCTCCTCGCTGTCGATCCTTGCGAAATACTCCTCGTCCGTCTCGGTCAGACGGCTCATTTTTCTTCTCGTCTCGTAGGCGCGCAGTTCCTCGACGCTGAAGTCCAGCCCCAGCTCCGCCGCGATCGGCAGCAGCACGGCCTCGACCAGCGCTTCGCGGATCTCGAGACTGCCGGGATAGGCCTCCGTCGCCTCGGCGACGCGTCTGCGCAGCGCCTCGTCGCTCTTGTACCGATCAAAGAATTTCACCGCGTTGTCGATCATTTGCTCTCCGCCTTTCGCTCTTCCGTACTTTCCGTGATATGGTCATTATATTGGATTTGCCCTGCGATTGCAAGTGCGTATGGACGCGGCGCTCTCCCCGGCCCTGCGGAGGGCGGGGAGAGCGTGATTCATAAGCGCTTGAGGAAGTTGCCGTAGACGTGCACCTTGTCGCAAATCACGACGAAGGCGTTGGGGTCGCAGCGCTGGACGATGCTGCGCAGGCGCGTGATCTCGTACTTGGAGATGATGACGAAGAGCACGTCGCTCGGCTCCTCGGTATACGCGCCGACGCTGGCCCATTCGGTCACGCCGCGGCCGAGACCGCGCATGATCGCGTCGGCAAGCTCTTCCTTGCGCTTGGTGATGATCTTGACCTCGACGTTGATATTCTGGAAATGGAAGTGGTCGACGGCAAAGGAGCTGAGGAAGGTGGAGATCACCGAATAGATCACGATCTGCAGGTTGAACAGCAGCGCGTAGGCGGCAAACTGAACGACGTTGACGACGAGATAGAGACGCCCCACGCCGGTCTCGCGCTTGCCCATGGCCATGAGCAGCCCGAGGATATCCAGCCCGCCCTGCGACGAGCCGCAGCGCAGCGTCAGTCCGGCGGCGGAGCCGCAGACGAGGCTGCCGACAATGACGGAGCCCAGCACATCGTCCGGCAGCAGCGCCCTGACGGGAACGAGCGCGAGGAACAGCGTCAGGAAGCTGACCGTGACGAGGGTCTTGACGAGCGTCTTTCGCCGCAGCCGCTTCCAGGCGAAAAGGAAAATCGGGATGTTGCAGAGATAATAGAGCACGCCCGCGACGTCGATCGCGATGTTCAGCCCCGCATAGTCGGTCAGTAGGGTGCGGATGAGCTGGCAGACGCCCATGAGCCCGCCGCAGTAGATGCCGACGGGGACAATGAACATGTTCATGCCGACGGCGTAGATAAAGTCCAGCACGACGGTGTAGAAGGTGTCGAGCACGTCGCGCGCGGCCTCGTGTTTTTCGATGTATTGTTTCAGCATGGTTCCCTCAAACGCTCAAGATGCCGCTCCTCCGAGCGGCATCTTGATTCTCATATCGGCTCTCTTACAGAGCGGCCTTCGCCATCTCGCACAGGGCGGTGAAGGCGGCCGGATCGTGGATCGCGGTCTCGGAGAGCATCTTGCGGTTCATATCCACGCCGGCGAGCTTGAGCCCGTGCATGAAGGTGGAGTAGTTCATGCCGTTGAGCTTGCAGCCCGCGCTGATGCGGGTGATCCACAGGGAGCGGAAATCTCTCTTCTTCTGCTTGCGTCCGATATAGGCGTAGCGGCCGGACTTCATGACCTGCTCGTTCGCCATTTTGAAATGACGGGACTTGTTGCCCCAGTATCCCTTCGCAAGGCCCAGAATCTTGTTTCTGTGCTTGCGGGTCATCATTGCGCCTTTAACTCTAGCCATTTGTATATCCTCCTATATTCGTGCAGCCCTTATTTGTAAGGGATCATTTTTTTGATGGTCGCCACGTTGGTCACGTCCGCATAGGTCTCGGAGCGCAGACGGCGGCAGCGCTTGGTATCTTTCTTCGTGAGGATATGGCTCTTGTAAGCGTGTGCGCGCTTCACCTTACCGGTCTTGGTGAGATTAAATCTCTTCTTGGCACCGCTGTGGGTCTTCAGTTTCGGCATGATTCTTTCTCCTTTTTGTGATTGGGCAGGACAGGCCTGTCTGGTTTACTCGTTTTCCCCGGCGGGGGCGTCCTCGGTTTTGGGCGCCTCGGGCGAGGGCTTGGGGGTCTTGGGCTTGGCCGGCTTCTTCGGCGCGGTCTGCGGCTTGGGCGAGAGGAACATGGACATGTTGCGTCCCTCCAGCTTGGGCGGCTTGTCGAGATTGGCGATCTCAGCGCACTTCGCGGCGAAGTCGCGCAGGATCACATCGCCGATCTCGGTATGGGCCATCTCGCGTCCGCGGAAGCGGATGGAGACCTTCAGGCGGTTGCCCTCGGCCAGGAACTTCTGACCGTTTTTCAGCTTCGTGTTGAAATCGTTGGTGTCGATGCTCGGGGACATGCGGATCTCCTTGATCTCGATCACGCGCTGATTTTTCTTGGCTTCTTTTTCCTTTTTCGCCTGCTCGAAGCGGTACTTGCCATAGTCCATGATGCGGCACACAGGCGGATTCGAGCCCGGGGCGATCTTGACGAGGTCATATCCCTGCTCGGTGGCGATGCGCAGCGCTTCCTCGCTCGACATGATGCCGAGCTGTTCGCCGTCGGCGCCGATCAGGCGCACTTCCCTGTCGCGGATCTCTTCGTTGATCTGATGGTCTGTGTTAGCGATTGTCGTACACCTCCAGTAGCATAGCAAAAACGGATAAAAAAAGCACGGACGCACAGCATCCGCACCGCAGCACAGCATACGCCCGCAACGCGGGCTCTGTGCGATATTGACCGCGCCCGGCCCGAACGCCGGCGGGTGAGGTGGGCGGAATGCCGTACCTTCTTTGTTTTGAAGCGCAACTAATATACCAGTTCAGGCCCCTCTTGTCAAGGGTTTTTTTACTTGAAAAGAAGAAAAAACGACGGCCTGTGGAAGCAGGCGCGGGGCCGTTTCGGCCTCGCGCCTGCCGCGGCGTTCAGTAAGTCTGTTCCGCCTCCTGAGGCTGTGCAGCCTGCTGCTCCTGCGCGATGGCGAGCTTGACGATGCGGCTCGTACCCAGGCGCTCGGCGCCGAGGGCGATGAAGTCCTCCGCATCCTGCAGCGTGGAGATGCCGCCCGCGGCCTTGACCTTCACGCGCGGCGGGCAGTTGGCGCGCATCAGCGCGACGTCCTCGCGCGTGGCGCCGCCGGTGGAAAAGCCGGTGGAGGTCTTGATATACTCCGCGCCGCTGTCCGAGACGATGCGGCAGAGCTGGATCTTCTCCTCCTCGGTCAGCAGGCAGCACTCGATGATGACCTTGAGGAGCTTGCCCTCGGTGGCGGCGCGCACGGCGGCGATGTCCTTCGCCACCTCGTTCCAGCAGCCGTCCTTGACCATGGAGAGATTGATGACCATGTCGATCTCGTCGGCGCCGTTGCGCACCGCGTCGGCCGCCTCATAGGCCTTGGCCGCGCTCGTCATGTAGCCGTTGGGGAAGCCGATGACCGTGCAGATCTTCAGCCTCTCGCCCACATAGCGCTTCGCGCCCGCGACGTGGCAGGGCGGGATGCACACGCTCGCGCAGTTGTAGCGGATGGCCTGGTCGCAGAGCTGGCGGATCTCCTCGCTCCGGCAGTCGACACGCAGCAGCGTGTGGTCGCATTTTTCAAGGATTTCTTTGATATCCATAAAATAACGATCTCCTTTTGCAGTTTTTTCGGCGATCTCATTATATAGGATAACGCGTGCATATTCAAGTGCCCCGTGCGAATAGAGTGAAGCATCAACACCTTTCCGGAGAGATCGTACTATGGAAACAAGCAGCCGGGACAACGAGGTCCTTCTCTGCGGCATGCCGGCAGGCGAGCCGCTCTATTCCCATTCCGCGCGCGCCGAGAATTTCTACACGCTCCCCTTTACCGTCCGCCGCCTCTCGCTCAGCGCGGACACGCTTAATCTGACGCTGCGCGAGAGCATGCTCAAGCGGCTCGAGCCCGGCGGGCGTCTCGCCGTCCGGGGCGAGCTGCGCAGCTTCAACAGCCGCCGCGCCGAGTGGCCGCGGCTCGTCATCACGGTATTCGTCCGGGAACTCGAACGGACGCAGGCCGAGGATGAAAACCGCGTCCTTCTGCGCGGCACGCTCTGTAAGCCGCCCAACCTGCGCCGCACTCCGATGGGCCGGGATATCTGCGATCTGATCCTCGCGGTCAATCGGCCCTACGCCCGCTCGGATTACCTGCCCTGCATCTGCTGGGGGCGGCTCGCGCGCGAGAGCGCGCGCTGGACGGTCGGCGAGCGCGTCGCCCTCGAGGGGCGGATCCAGAGCCGTCTCTACCGCAAGCTCGGCGAGAACGGGCTCGTGGAGCGCACCGCCTTCGAGGTCTCGGTCTCGCGCGCCGAGAAGCTGTGACGCGCGGCCTTCGCGGGGCGTCTCCTCCCGCCCCTCGGAAACATGGCCCGAAATACGCAAAAGCGCCCTGCGCCCCGAACATCCGTTCGGGGCGCAGGGCGTTCAGGCTATCGCAGCAGGCCGTCGATCTCGCTCTCTCCGAGGAGGCGGATCCCTTTTTTGCGCAGCAGCTCGGCCGTCACCCCGTCGCCGGGGATCAGCACGCCGGAGAAGCTGCCGTCGTAGACTCCCTTGCTCCCGCAGGAGGGGCTGCGCTCCTTGAGGAGCGCGGTACCACAGCCGAATCTGTCGCAGAGACGCGCCGCGATCTCCGCCCCGCGCGCGAAGGC
>CAMVJF010000058.1 GCA_947167725.1 uncultured Clostridia bacterium
AGCGCCCTGCGCTCTCCCTCTGTTTTTCATGGGGTCTGTTCTGCCTTTGCCCGCTTCTTCCGCCGCACGCCGCGCACGGTCAGCAGCACGGCCAGCAGACCCGCGCCGCCCGCCGCCAGCGGGATCATCGCGCTGGGTTTTTCCGGCCGCGCCACTGCGGCGAAGGAGCCGCCGTTCGGCAGACCGAAGACCAGATAGCGGCCGTCCCACTCGCTCTCGAGCTCGTGCCATACGCCGTCCTCGTCCGGCGCGTACACGGCCGCGCCGCCGCTGCTGCGCATGCGGACCGTGAGACTGCCCTCGAAGCCGTTGACGGTGAGGGTGTAGCCGCCGATGCGCTCCCCCGCGTCCTCCGGCGCGCCGTCAAAGTCCTCGACGAGCAGATCCTGTCCCTCGTAGAATTCGCCCTCGACCAGAAACAGCGGGACGTCCCGGCCGTCCGAAAGCGTTGTGGCCGGCGCGCGGTAGGCGCCCGTGACCTCGGTGTCGCAGTAGATGTGCTCCCGATCGAAGCTGTCCCAGACCCAGTAGCTGCGGCCCCGGTTCTCGACCTGCGGAAGCGTCTCCACGCCCTCGCCGAAGTTCAGATGCAGCGTCCGCACCGTCTCGTCGCCGACGCGGAAGCGCAGCGTCACGTCGCCGAACTGCGTCGGCGCGCCCTCGATCGCGAGAAGCTCGGCGACCGCAAGCGGTTCCGCCTGGCCGATCCGGCTGACGCCGTCCACGCCGTCGGGCCGTGCGTCCGCGTAGAGATTGCCTTTGACCTCGCCCTCGGCCCAGCCTGCGATCGCGCCGAGATACTCCGTGCCGCGCGCGATGTGCGTCCAGGCGCGGCAGTCCGTGATGACGCCGCCGAGACCCGCGATGCCCCCGACATAGCGTCCGCCCTCGAGCAAGCTGCGCGCCCAGCAGCGGGCGACCGCGCCCTGCGCGCGTCCCGCGACGCCGCCGGCATAGTCGCCGCTCTGTACGCCGATCGAGCCCTTGCTGATGCAGTCCACGACCGCGCCGACGTCCAGCCGTCCGACCACGCCGCCCGCGCTTTCGCTGCGGCTCGTGACCGTGCCGCTGTTCTCACAGGCGCGGATCACGCCGAAGAGGATGCGCTCTGCGTGCGTCGGCAAAAAGTCGGAGCTGCCGAGCTCGTCCTCCATGTCGAAGGCGAGCTCGAGCGCGAGGGTGCCGACGACGCCGCCGGCGTTCGCCTCGGCGCGGACCGTGCCGCGGTTGACACAGCGCGCCACCGCGCCCTCGTCGTGGTCATAGGCCTCGTCGAGCGAGAGATCGCGCGTGGAAATGAGATCGCCCTTGCCGATCTCCTCCACCAGCGAGACGAGCAGGTTGAAGACGTAGCTCATCTGCCCCGTGATCTTCTGGAAGTCCGAGGCCATCGTGCCGACCGAGCCGCCCAGCGCCTTCGTCATCTGGGCGCTCTGGGCAAAGAGGTTGTTCAGCGCCGCCGTCAGCGCGGAGGTGTCCGCCGCGCCGTAATTCGCGTGCGGCAGCGAGATCTGTCCCGTCTCGGGGTCGATCTTGATGCCGGCGAGATAATTCGCCGTCTGGTTCGCGCTGGCGCTCAGGAGCGTGGAGATCGCGCTCATCGCCTGGGAGCTGAAGCCGCTCATGGAGTCGAGCAGCTTGCGCACCGCGGCGGTGCCGTCGTTGAGCTTCGAGGCCATCGAGCGCAGCATGCCGTTGAGCGCCGTGACCGCCTTGAGCAGATCCTTGAGCTTGCCCTCCGAGAGCTCCCACGCCGCGTAGGGCAGGCTCTGGCCGACGACGCCGCCCACGTCGCGGCGTCCCTCGACCGTGCCCTCGTTGCGGCAGTTGTCCGTGAGTCCGCCGTTCTTTCCGACGACGCCGCCCACGTTATAGCCGGTATAGTGATAGCCGACGTCGCCCTTGCTGCGGCAGAAGCGCACGATGCCCGTGTTCTCCCCCGCGACGCCGCCGATGTTGCTGATATCCACGAAATCGTCCTGCGAGAAGTTCGAGAGGTCGAAATGCGTCTCGCCGCTGGGCGCGACCGCCTCGGTGTTGACCGCGCCGCGGTTCTCGCAATTGAAGAGCACGCCCTCGTTCTTCCCCGCGACGCCGCCGATCTGGTGCTCGCCGACGGCGAGCCCCTCGAAGGAGCAGTTCGAGAGGCTGCCGCAGTTGAGCCCGACGAGTCCGCCGACGTTGGCGCTGCCCCGGACCTCGCCGATCGCGTGGCAGTCGCGCACCGTGCCGGAGTTGATGCCCGCGAGCAGGCCGAGGAATTCGCGCGAGCCGCCCGGCAGCACGCTGCCCTCGACCGTGAGGCCCTCCACGACCGCCTCCGGGGCAATCTCGCGGAAGAGGCCGAGGCGCGAGCCGTCGCCCGAAACGGACAGACCGCTGACCTTGTGACCGCCGCCGATGAACTCACCCGCAAAGTAGGCCGCGCTCTCAAAGCGCGTTTTCGACAGGTCCACGTCCGCCATCAGCAGAAAGCGGACGCCGCTCGAATAGCTCTCGCGCGAGCACTCGCGGATCATGTCGGCGAGCTGGCGCGCGGTATAGATGCGCCGCTCCTCCATCTCCGTCTCCGGCTGCGGCGCTCCTCCGGGTTTGACGACCTGGGGCGCGGCAAGCGCGGCGGGCATGAGCGCCGCGAGCAGCAGCGCCGCGAGCAGCGCGGAAAGGAGCCGTTTCATCCAGCTGTGTTTCATTCCTCGTCCTCCCCTCCGAGCGACAGACGGAAGCGCGTCTTTTCCACGGCCTTGTCGAGCAGCACCAGCAGCTGCGGCAGCACCGTCAGCACCAGCACGACCGAGCAGAAGGCGCCGCGGCCCACGCCGAGGCCGATATGGCTGACGTAGACGTCGCTGATGCGCAGACCGATCAGCAGGCCCGCGAGCGTCATGATGGACCCGGAGGTCAGCACGGTCGCGAAGCTCTCGTTGACCGCGCGCGCCATGGCCTCCCGGATCGGCATCTGCCCGCGCAGCGTCTGAT
This sequence comes from uncultured Clostridia bacterium, assembly GCA_947167725.1. GTDB lineage: Bacteria > Bacillota > Clostridia > Oscillospirales > Oscillospiraceae > Limivicinus. The sequence goes on from CAMVJF010000058.1 coordinate 2,980, forward strand.
AGCGGTTCATCAAAACGATAGCATAGTCGATTGTCGCGCCCATCTGGATGGCCGATACGATCATGTTCGTCACGAACGAGGGGCTGATCCCCTGCAGGTACGGGAAGGAGAAATTGATCCAGATGCTGCCCTGGATCACAAAGACCAGGACCAGTGCTCCGACAAAGGTGCGGAAGGTCACGAGCAGGATCACAAAGACGAACACGATCGTCAGGATGCTGATGAGCAGCGAGTCGCCCGTATAGGAGTCGCCGAGGTCGCGGGCGCTCGTGATATCGCCGACGACCAGAACTTCCCTGCCGGGATAGTGCTTCTCGGCAATGGCGCGCAGCTTTTCGACGAGCGCGCGGCTCTCCCCGCCCTCGACGGGGATATCGGCCGAGAGGATCATGCGGTTGTATTCCTCGCCGCGGAGCTGGCGCAGGGCGAAGTTCAGCGTCTCGCGCAGCTCCTCGACCGTCGCGGCCTTCTCGCCGTCGAGCGTCACGACGCCGTGGTCGAGCAGCTCAAAGAGGAAGCGGAAGAGATCCACGAGCGGCACGCGGTAGTTGTCCCGTCCGCCGAAAAAGGCCTGATACTCCTCATGCTTCAGCCCATAGGCCTGAAAGAGCAGGTCGGCCTCCTCCTGCGAGATATCGAGGAGCTCGGCGAACATGCGCGGCGTGTAGAGATCGGTCAGCACGTGTTCGCCGTCGACCGTGATATTGGCGAGACCCATCGCGCTTTTGATCTCCGGCAGGGTCTCGACCTCCTGCAGGATCTCCTTTTCGGCCTCAAAATCCTCGTGCGGAACGAGCAGCACGACGCTCGTCGAGCGGGCGAAGGTGTTCTCGATCTTGCGCAGGGCGGCGCGGCTCTCGGAATAGACGATCTCGGTCACGGAGTTGTCGGCGAAGGCGTAGTTCACATGGCGCGAGCAGTAGAAGGCGAGCGGCACGAGCAGCAGGAAGATCCACACGAAGATGGCGCGCGAGCGCATCAGGAAGCGGCCCCAGGGCGTGATGTCGGGGATCAGGCTGCGGTGCGCGGTGCGGCGGATCGCCTTCGGGAAGAGGAGGATCAGCCCCGGCATGAGCAGGAACACGGTCAGCAGGCTGCACACGATGCTCTTGGCGAGCACGACGCCGAGATCGTAGCCGAGGCGGAACTGCATGAGCATCAGCGCCACGAGACCCGAGATCGTCGTCAGGCTCGAGGAGCTGATCTCGAGGATGGACTTTGCCAGCGCCTCCTCGAGCGCCGCGCGCGCCGTGTCGAAGCGCAGGCACTCGTCCTGATAGCGGTGCGAGAAGATGATCGCGTAATCGATCGCGAGGGCGAGCTGCAGGATCACGGCGATGGTATGGGTGATCATCGAGATCTCGCCGAGCCAGAAGTTCGTGCCCATGTTCAGCAGCGCCGCGAAGGCAAAGACGATGAAGAAGATCACGACCTCGAAGTAACTGCGCGAGGTGAACAGCAGGATCGCCGCGACGACCGCTATGGCGATCGCCATGACGCCCACGATCTCGCCCGCGAGCTGCTTGGAGTAGTTCTTGATGTCCATCGAGTATGTATAGCTGTCGTAGGGCGAGAGCAGGGCGCTCACGCGCTCCTTCGCCGCGATGACGCCCTCGTCCTCCTCCGGCCCGTCGAAGGCGATCGTCAGCAGGGCGGCGCTCGAGGTGAAGTGCGCCGGCGTGTCGTCAAAGCTCACGGAAAAAACGTGGTCATAGCTCCGGATCGTCTCGGCCAGGGAGGCGGCCATGTCGTAGGTCAGATTCGCGACCATCACGTCCTCGGACGCGCAGGTGACAAAGTTGTCCTCCATGATCGTGATGCCGCGGCGCGTCTCGGTGTCGGCGGCGAGAAAGAAGGTCAGGTCGGAGTTGACCTTCACGCGGTCGAGAGAGAGTCCGCAGTAGACCGCCGCGCCCAGAAACAGCAGAATAAAAAGCCCCCGCCATCGAACGATGGCCGCGGCGACGCGGTGCATGATATCCACTTGTCTGTCTTCGCGCTCTTGCAAGCCCTTCACCTTGACAGCTGTTGAAATTTCGTTTATAGTTCAATTATAATCCGCGTGCGAAGGCTGTCAAGTGATAATCCCGCCGGATTTGACGAACAATCAACAATTATTGGGAATTTGTTGAAGGGAGAAGTGGCCGTGAACAAAGCCGGCGAGGAGAACCGCAGCGTCCGCAACACCAAGCGCCGCCTGCGCGAGGGGCTGCTGCAGCTGATGGAGAGCAAGCCGATCAACGAGGTCTCCGTCAAGGAGCTCACCGAGCTCGTGGACGTCAACCGGGGCACCTTCTATTTTCACTATCAGGACATCTACGACCTGCTGCGCGACATGGAGCAGGAGTTTTTCGACCAGTTTGACCGCACGCTCAGCGAGAACACGCCCGTCCTCGACGCCGAAGGCGTCCCGGTGATCGGCACCGAGGGCACGCCCTATCTGCACGCGGTGTTCTCCTTCCTCGACGAGCGGCGCAGCTTCTGCCGCATCATGCTCTCCCCGCGCGGCGACATGCAGTTCGTCGAGCTGGTCAAAAAGCGGGTCGACAGCCAGTGCCGCTATTACTGGCAGTTGCTCGCCCCCGGCGCCGACGAGCTGCGGCGCGGGATGTACAACGCTTTTCTCATCAACGGCTGCATCGGCCTCATCCAGGAGTGGGTCAACGACCGGCGCGATCTGACCGCCGAGAGCATCAGCGAGCTGACGGCCACGCTCATTCTCGCGAGCGTCGGGCCCTGTATCGCGTAAAAGAGGCGGGAGGAACGCCCGCCCGAAAGGAGATTTCGTCATGGCAAGGTTTTGCGAACACTGCGGCGCGCCCGTCGCGCCGGGCAGCCGATACTGCACCGCCTGCGGCGCGGAGCTCGCCCAGGACGGCGGCGCGGCCGCGCAGGCCGTGCAGGAGGCGCCGGAGCTCGAGCCCGGCCGCGTCACGACGCCGCGCACCATCGAGGAGCTGCTCGCCTTCTGCGAGCGGCACAAGCTGCCGCTGGCGAAGATGCGCTTCTTCATCGGGCTCGACTACCCCGGTGCGAAGGCCTTCGGCATCTATCGAGACGGCGACGGACAGTTCGTGGTCTATAAGAACAAGGCCGACGGCAGCCGCGCAGTCCGCTATCGCGGACCGGACGAGGCGCACGCCGTCAGCGAGATCTTTGAGAAGCTCAAGTCCGAGGCCACCGTGCAGCGCGCCCACGCCGCCTCGCTGCGCGCCCAGAGCGCGGCGCAGGGGGGCGCGTCCTTCGGCGCGGAGGAGAGCGAGACCCGCCTTCCCGCAAAAAAGAAGAAGGCCAGCGCCCTTCTGATCGGCTTCATCGCGCTTGCGGCCGCCATCACGATCGGGCGGACGGTCGCGCACATCCGGCCGCAGATCCGGCCCGGCTACTACAGCTACGGCGGCCAGACCTATTACAGCCAGCAGGGCGACTGGTACGGCTATGACGACGCGATGGACTACTGGGTCCCCGTGATCGTGGACGACGAGCTGCAGAACCACGCGGGAGACTATTACGCCTCCTATTCCTACGACACGAACTACGGCGTGAGCGACTTCGCCGACAGCGAGTATTATTCCTACGACAGCTCCGGCAGCTACGACTCCGACTCGTCGAGCAGCTGGGACTGGGACTGGGACGACGAGAGCGACTGGGACAGCGGCAGCGACTGGGACTGGGACAGCGACTGGGACAGCGATTTCGGCGACTGGGACAGCGACTGGTAAAGAAACACGAGGGAAGGGCCGAAGCTCTTCCCTCGTGTTTTCCGCGCATTTCCCCGCGGTCTCCGGCGCAAAAGCCTACTCTGTCCGCGCCTTGGCGCTGAGATCCTCGGCGCGCAGGCGCACGACGCAGACCGCCGCGGCCATCTCGTCGCTGATCGCAAAATCGCGCCCGGTCTGGGTCTTCATCAGCAGCGCAAGGGCGCGGCGCTTTTCCTCACCCTCGCCGAGGATCTCCGCCGTCGCGGCGCACATCACGCTCTCGTAGAGCGCACCGTAGCGGCAGGGCGTCCCGCCGCCGGAGACGAGCGGCCCCGGCGTATCGATCACGAGGAAGACGCGCGGGTCCCGGCGCAGAAGCTCGAGCTTGCGCCCCTCCTTCGCGCAGTGGACGTAAAAGACCGGGAGCTCCTCCTCCCAGCAAAAGCCGTAGTGCAGCGGCACCGCGTAGGGCCGCTCGCCGCCGTTGATCGCGAGGTGCAGCACCCCCGCCCGCCCGAGGATCTCGCGGATCTCGCCGCGGTCGGTAATCTCCCTGTCTTTTCTGCGCATGCTCTCTCCCGCCTTTCTTTTTTTCCAGCATACCGCGCCGCGGGGAAAAGCGCAAGTGCTATGCAAACCCGGCCTCGCCGTGGTATAATCGTTTCGTTGGCCGCGCCGGAGCATAGGCGCGGGATCGGAGGAATGGATCATGGATATCGTTACGCTCTGCGAGATCGGGATGCTCGTGGCCTTCGGCTTTTCCTGGCCCTTCAATATTCTCAAATCCTGGCGCTCGCGCACGGCGCGCGGCAAGAGTCTCCTCTTTGAGATCGTCGTGATCTTCGGATATCTCGTCGGCGTGCTCGGCAAGCTGATCGCCTGGCGGCGCGGCGGCGTGCTCGCCCCCTCGGTCTGGTTTTATCTCGCGGATATCCTCATGGTCTGCGTCGACCTCGCGCTGAGCTTCCGCAACCGCGCGCTCGACCGCGCCGCAGCGTCGGCCGGGGAATATTAAGGAATCTAAAACTTTTCCTTCTCCCGTGGACTTTTCCCGCGCCGCGCGGTATAATGTCGCCATGAATACTCTGCTTTACGAAAGGATGCTCCCATGAACGCCGGAAAGATCAAAGCCGTGCTTTTCATCATCGTTTTTCTGCTCGTCGTCGCCGTGGTCTGCTCGTGGATCGTCAGCAAGGACGCCCCGGACGCGCCCTCCGGCGGAGAGGAAGTCCTCCCGGCCGTCGAGACGGCGCCGACGCCCGACCCCACGCCGGAACCGACCGCCGTGCTCATCACGCCGCCGCCGAAGCCGGTTTCCACCCCGCAGCCCACGCCGAAGCCGACGCCCGTCCCCACGCCGACGCCCGCGCCGCTCTTTGACGTTCCGAGCGAGGTGCGCCCCTTCACGCCCGGCGACACCCTTGCCTCCGGCCGCTTCCAGTCCCTCAGCGGCACCAGCCTCGACATCGAGGCGATCTGCAGCGTCAGCGCCATCGACGCCGACTCCGTGAATGTGACGGTGAACGTCAACGCCCTGTCCTACGCGCTGTACAGCGGCCCGATGCCGCTCGGCATCAGCGTCGGCGGCGAATACTCGACGCTCTATTCCTCCCCCGTGGATTATGACGGCGGCACGCTCCTCACGAGCCCCCTCGGCGCGCAGAACTTCACCGTGCGCGCGCCCGCCGGCGCCGTGACGAACATCCCCGTTACCGTCAGCTGGCAGTTCAACGGCAGCATCGGCGACGTCTACATCCCCGCGCTCGAGTGCGGCGGCACGCTGAGCGTATCGAGATAACGCAAACCCGACGGGCCGGAGATCCTCCGGCCCATTTTCCATTCTTACAAGAGAGGGGTCCTTTCCTTTGACCGAGCTTTCCCGCGAGATCCTGCGCGACTGGCAGGTGCGCAAGACAAAAGCGCAGAAGACGCGCTTCATTGCCTTCCTGCGGGGGCGTCTGCCGGGG
>CAMVJF010000059.1 GCA_947167725.1 uncultured Clostridia bacterium
CGAGCGCGGTGACGATATCCTGCGCGCTGTGCCGACGGCCGATCGCCTCGAGCACCGCGTCGGACATGCTCTGGGGATTGACGCTCACGCGGTCCACGCCGTGCTCGCGCAGCACCGCCAGCTTCTCCGCCGTGATCGTATCGGGGCGTCCGGCCTCGACCGTGTATTCGCGCAGCGCGGAGAGATCGAAGCATCGCTCCATCTTCGTGCAGACGCGGTCGAGCTGTCCGGGAGAGAGCGTCGTCGGTGTGCCGCCGCCGAAATAGAGCGCGACAGGCCGCAGTCCGAGCCTGGCCGCGGCCTCGCCCGTCGCCTCGATCTCGCGCTCGAGCGCGTCGAGGAAGGGCTCGATGAGCTTCATGCTCTTCTCCACCGACTGGCTGACAAAGCTGCAGTAGGCGCAGCGCGTCGGGCAGAAGGGGATGCCGACGTAAAGGCAGACGTCCCTTCGCCCGAGCGAGTCCTGCGCCGCGAGCGTGTGCCGCGCCGCGTCGAGGCAGAGCCTCGCGCGCTCGGGCGACACGTCGTAATCCTCCTCAAAGCGCGCGAGCGCCTTTTCCTCGCCGTAGCTGCGCAGCAGCGGCAGGAGCACCTTGCCGGGGCGCACGCCGGTCAGCGCGCCCCACACGGGCCTGTGCAGTCCGGAGGCGAGCGCCGCGCGGTAGATCGCATTTTTGACGAGGCGCTGGCAGATCCGCTCGGTCGTGACGGGATCGCGCATCGATCCGTTCGCCGCGCGGGCCGTTCCGCGATAGCTGCGATCCCCGAAATGCAAAGCACAGCTGGCCGTTGTGTAGTGCTCCGCCCGCGAGAGCCTCACCTCGATCCGCTCACCGTCCGCGCACCCCTTGGGGCTGTCCGAAGGGTATTCCGGGCGCTCATTTGGGAACAGCGTCAGCAGCATCTGCTCGACCGCATAGCGGTAATCATGTCCAAAAAGATAGATCCTCACAGCAGCTCTCTCCCGCAGCCCAAGACAGTCTCTTATCCCGCCCGACGGACGGATTTTGCTTTGTTTTTTATTATAACAGAACGGCAAATGCTTGACAACGGTTAAAAATCTTGAATATTCGCGCTTCTTTAAGCAAAAAAATCAAAAATATCGTGATTTTTTTAAAAAAAACATTTGGATTTTTTCTGAAAATAGTGTATGATTATACTGTGAGTAATAGAGTGGGGGAACTATTGCATGTTTTCCGTCGGAGAAAAAATCATATACGGTGAGAACGGCGTCTGCACCGTTGACGAGATCGGCTCTCTGCCGATGGATGCTCCGGGCGGGAAGGTGTACTATCACCTCCGTCCGCTGGTCGGGAGCGGGACTTATTTCGCGCCGGTTGATTCCAATGCGTATATGCGCCCGGTCATGAGCCGGGAGGAGGCCGAAGCCTTTATCGCCACGATCCCCTGCATCGAGCCGGCGATCTGCAGCGACACGCGCTTCAACCATGTCGACGCCTTCTACAAGGAGCTCTTCAAGCTCCACTCCTGCGAGGCGCTGGTCTCCGTGATCAAGGGCCTCTATTCCCGCATGTCCGAACGCAAGACGAAAAGCAGCCGTGCCGAGGCCACGATGAAGCGGGCCAAGGACATCCTGCACGGGGAGCTCTCTGTCGCGCTCGGCATCGACATCAGCGAGGTCGAGGACTACATCTCCCGCAGCGTCTCCACCGCCGAATGACGCGGCTCCGCGCGATCCCAACAGGGTGTTTCTGCACCCTGTTTTTTTGTTGTTGTTTCTTCTCGTCCCGGGTGATATAGTGATAAGAAACCACTTCAAAACGAGGTGCCGGCATTGAGCTCATTCCTGCGCAGAAAAGACACCGATATGACCGAGGGCAGCATCCCGAAGCTGCTCATCGTTTTCGCGCTGCCGCTGATGATCGGGAACGTGTTCCAGCAGCTCTACAACACGGTCGACTCGATCATCGTCGGAAATATCGTCGGCCGTCAGGCGCTCGCCGCCGTCGGCTGCACGGGGCCGATCATCAACATGCTCATCGGCCTCTTCGCCGGGCTCGCCAGCGGCGCGGGCGTCGTCATCTCGCAGTATTACGGCGCCAAGGACAGCGAGAAGCTCCGCCGCGCGGTGCAGACCACCGTCGCCCTGACGCTGGGAATGTGCGTGGTGCTCACGGCGCTCGGCGTTCTGATGACGCCGCTGATGCTGCGGCTGATGGATACGCCCGAAGACGTGCTCGGCCCGGCGACGGAGTATCTGCGGATCTACTTCTGGGGCATCTCCGGCATGCTCCTGTACAACATCGGCTCGGGCATCCTCCGCGCAGTGGGCGACTCGACGCGGCCGCTGTATTTCCTGGTTTTCTCCGCCTGTCTCAACACAGTGCTCGACCTTCTCTTCGTCAAGGTCTTCTCCCTGGGCATCGCCGGCGCCGCGATCGCGACTATCGTCTCGCAGTTCCTCTCGGCGCTTCTGGTGATGTTCGTGCTGATCCGCTCGCGCGACGACTACCGCGTGGATCCCCGCGCCATCGGCTTTGACGGTCCGATCCTCCGGCACATCTGCGCCATCGGCGTCCCCTCCTCGCTGCAGATGGGCATCACGGCGGTCTCGAACGTCTTTGTCCAGTCCTACATCAACCGCTTTGAGAGCGCCTGCATGGCGGGCTGGGCGGCCTACAACAAGCTCGACGCGCTGGCCTTTCTCCCCTTGATGGGCTTTTCCATGGCCGTGACCACCTTCGTGGGGCAGAACTACGGCGCGCGCAAGCTCGACCGCGCCGGCCGCGGCCCGCTCTGCGGGCTCGTGCTCGGCACGCTGCTGATGATCGTGATCCTCACGCCGATGATGATCTTCGCGCCGCAGCTCGTGCGGCTGTTTAACCGGGAGGCGGAGGTCGTCGCCTTCGGCACGCTCTTCATCCGCCTTATCTCCCCGTTCTATCTGCTGTGCACGATCAACCAGATCTATTCCGGCGCGCTGCGCGGCGTGGGCGACACAAAGGCTACGATGGTCATCATGCTTTTCTCCTTCGTGCTCTTCCGCCAGCTCTATCTTTTCACCGCCTACCGCCTCGGCGGCGGCATCGTGCCGATCGCGCTGGGCTATCCGGCAGGCTGGATCATGTGCAGCGCCGTCATCCTCGTCTACTACTACCGCTTCGCGCGGCGCAAGGCCGTCCGCCGTGCCGAGCAGGAGCTCTGAAGCGCGCAAAAGACAGCGCCTCCCGCAAGGGGAGGCGCTGTCTTTTTATGCCTGAAGCGACGCTTCGTAATAGTAATGTACCAGCAGATCGACGCAGGCGCCATAGCTCTTGAGCCCCAGGGTCTGATCGTAGCTGTGGAGAAAGCCCTCGTATACCGCGTTTGAGGCCTTCTGCACCGGCGTCCGAAACTGCCTCCAGTATGCCGTGCGCTCTGCGAGATCTCGTTTCACCGTCTCGTCCAGACTCTCATAGATCGACTGCCAGGCCTCCCTGTCCGCGCGGGCGAGCGCGTTGCCGAGGTGCGTATAGGCCAGGAGCGCGGCGCTGTAAACATAGTTCGGATCGCCGTAGTCGAGACAGGCGAGCACCGCCGTGAAGTTGGCCTCCTGCTCCTTTGCCACGCCTCTCTGATGCGAGAGCTCGTGGGCCACCGTGGCGGGCAGATCACTCACCGGACAGTCCATGTTGACGTTGGCCTCGGCCGTAAAGGGGAAGAAAAAGCCCGAGAAATCGAGATAGCTCATCACCCGCGAACAGCGGATGCCCTTGGCCGCGAGCGGCGGCCCGGCAAGGCAGGGCCACTCCTCCTCGGTCTTTGCAAAGACCTCCGGCGAGCGGCGCAGGATCTCCGCGCGATCCGCGCAGCAGCAGCCTTCCCCGTCCCGCTCGACCTGCGGGGCGTATTCGTCGGCCAGCGCGGCGAAATAGCGCGTGACGCTCTCGAGCTGCTCGACGCTGACCTCTCCGCTCTCGAAGCCGCTCTTCGTCGAGAAATCATCGGCATAGTAGTACACGCCCCACATCATGCAGAACAGCGCATAGACCGTGAGCGGCGCCGAGACGAGCGTAACGAGCGTCCGGTAGAGCCGGCTCCCCCGCTCCCCCTTCCGAAGCAGCGCCGCGAGCTGGAACGCGAGATAGCCGAGCAGGGCGCAGACCGCGAGGGCGATCAGCGCCTCCGCCGCGGAGAAGGGCAGATGCGCGTTGAGGCGTCCGAGCGCGCGGTGCAGCGGCCGCACGGCCTTTTCCGAGAGAAAGACCATCAGCGCGTGATTCCGCCGTGTCGCAAGATGCAGCGCGATCAGCACCGAGGACAGGAGCAGCAGCGCGTGCCGCCGCGGGCAGAGCCTCCATATCGCGGCAGGGCCGCGTTTTTTCTTCACCGAGGTATCCATGGAAAAAGCATACACCGTTTTTCGGCACGCTTCAAGCGGGAATTGCAGCCAACGACAAAAAGGGACGCGGATCTGGCAGATCCATGTCCCTTTTTGTCTCTTTGTCACGGTACGATCCTCGTCCCGCTCTTTCCCGCCAGCGCTTCGGAAGCATGCCCGAGCGCGGCAATGATCGCCGTGGCGTCCGATTCGGAGCGGAGGAAGTCCATGCAGGCCTCGATCTTGGGGCGCATGCTGCCCGGGGCGAACTCCCCGGCTGCCAGGTATCCTTCGCATTCCGCGAGCGTGACCCGTTCGAGTGCGCGCTCGTCGCTCCGCCCGTAATGCAGGCATACCCGTTCCACCGCAGTGAGAATGACGAGTCTGTCGGCGTGCAGCTCATGCGCGAGCAGCGCACAGGCGCTGTCCTTGTCGATGACCGCCGCGACGCCCTCAAGCCCCCGCTCTGTCTCGACGACCGGGATGCCGCCGCCGCCGACCGTGATGACGACGCCGCCCGCCGAAACGAGCCGTTCGACCGCCTCGCGCTCAACGATGCGCACCGGCTTCGGCGAGGGCACGACGCGGCGGTAGCCGCGTCCGGCGTCCTCCATGAAGCGCCAGCCCTTCTCCGCGGCGAGCGCTGCGGCTTCCCCGGCCGTGTAAAAGCCGCCGACCGGCTTCGTCGGATTCCGGAAGCCGGGGTCCTCCGGATCGACGACGACCTGTGTGACGAGGCTCACGCAGCTTTTTTCGATGCCGCGCGCCTTCAGCTCGCGGCCCAGCGCCTGTTGGAGGTGATAGCCGATATAGCCCTGGGTCATGGCGCCGCATTCGCACAGCGGCATCCGCGGCGTGCCGCCGCCGTGCCCGGCGGCGTAGTCCGTCGCAAGCTGCAGCATGCCGACCTGCGGGCCGTTGCCGTGGCCGATGACGAGCTCGCAGCCTCTCTCGACGAGATCGGCCAAAGGCTTCGCCGTCTCACGCACGAGCGCGAGCTGCTCGGCGGGCGAATTGCCGAGGGCGTTGCCGCCGAGGGCGACGACGATGCGCTCCTTCCTCACTGCAGCGTCGCCCACAATACGGCCTTGATGGTGTGCATGCGGTTCTCCGCCTCGCGAAACTGCCGGGCCTGCGGACCGAGGAACACCTCGTCCGTGACCTCCATGGCCTCTAGGCCGAATCTCTCATAGATCTCCTCGCCCACCGTGGTGTTTCGGTCGTGGAAGGCGGGCAGACAGTGCAGAAAGATCGCCGTGGGCTTCGCCTGTGCGATCAGCGCGCCGTTGACCTGATAGGGACGCAGCAGCGCGATGCGCTGCTCCCACAGCTCGGCCGGCTCGCCCATCGACAGCCAGATATCGGTATAGAGGATATCGCAGTCACGCGCGCCGCAGGCCGGATCGTCGGTGAATTCCAGCTCCGCGCCGGTCTCGGCGGCAATCGCGCAGCACTTCTCGATCAGCGCCTCGGAGGGCATGAGCTCCTTCGGGCCGCAGGCACAGTAGTGCAGGCCGAGCTTCGCGCACGCGACCATGAGAGAGTTGGCGACGTTGTTGCGCGCGTCGCCGAAGAAGGTCAGTTTCCTGCCGCGCAGGTCGCGGCCGAACTCTTCGCGGGCGGTCAGCATATCCGCGAGCATCTGCGTGGGGTGGAAATCGTCGGTCAGGCCGTTCCAGACCGGGACGCCGGAGTATTTCGCCAGGTCCTCGACCACGCTCTGTTTGAAGCCGCGGTACTCAATGCCGTCGTACAGGCGTCCGAGCACCTTGGCGGTATCCGCGAGGGACTCCTTTTTGCCCATTTGCGACGAGCCCGGATCGAGGAAGGTTACGCCCATCCCCAGGTCGCGCGCGCCGACCTCAAAGGAGCAGCGGGTGCGGGTGGAGGTCTTTTCAAAAAGCAGGACGATCTGCTTGTCCGAGAGCCACTTGTGCTCGACGCCGCAGCGCTTCATGCGCTTGAACTCCGCGCCGAGGTCGATGAGATACTCGATCTCCTCCGGCGTGTAGTCGAGAAGTGTGAGAAAGCTCCTGCCTCTGATGTTCAGTCCCATGTCTGTTTCCTCCTGTTATGATAGCTCCGCCCGGATGAGCGGCATGGACATGCAGCGCGGGCCGCCGCGGCCGCGGGAAAGCTCGGCCGAGGGCATTTCCAGCACCTCGATGCCGTGGTCGCGCAGGATAGGATTCGTGACGTCGTTGCGCTCGTAGGCGATGACCCTGCCGGGCGCGACGGCAAGCGTGTTCGAGCCGTCGTTCCACTGCTCGCGGGCGGCGGCGATCACGTCGTCCCCGCCGCAGGAAATCAGCTCGACCTTATCCGTATGGGTATATTTCTCCAAAACCTGCTCGAGCGGCGCGTCGACGCGCTCGATACGCAGCTCCTCCGGGCGCTTCGTCCCGGGGCGGATCTCATAGACGGTCAGCGGGCCGAGGATGGCCGGATGGACCAGATACTTGTCGCGGTCGAGCTGGGTAAAGACCGTATCGAGGTGCATGAAGGCGCGCGACGACGGGATCGAGAAGGCCAGCACCGTGCGGACCTCGGCCTCCGGGTCGGAGAAGAGCCGCCGCGCGGTGCCCTCGATCGCGTCGGGGCTGCTGCGCTGGGAGATGCCGATGGCGATCGTGTCCGGCGTGAGGTTGATCACGTCGCCGCCCTCGAGGCTCGCGAAGCTGTCGCGCTCGCCGTAGCGGCGAACGCCCTCAAAGTCCGGGTGCCAGCGCAGGATATAATCGGCGTAGATGGTCTCGCGCCGGCGCGTGGGAAAGCGCATGCGGTTGATCAGCACGCCGCGCCCGACCGAGGCGAAGGGGTCGCGTGTAAAATACAGATTCGGCATCGGGTCGACGACGATGTCGTCGGCCGGGGCGATCAGATCCTGCAGCGAGCAGGCTGACGCGCCGCCGAGCTCCTCGAGGGCGATGCCCTCCATCGTCTTTTCCACCAGGGCCTTGCCGCTGTAATTTTCCAGCAGATAGTCGCTGAGCTTTTCTCTCCATCTCGCGGTCTTGACCTCGCCCTCGCTCAGCCACTGGTCGAGGAAGGGGCGCAGCAGCTCGGGATGCGCCTCGAGCACCTCGCTCATCAGATCCTCGAGGTAGACGACCTCGGCGCCGGACCGCCGCAGCAGCTCGGCGAAGGCGTCATGCTCCCACCGCGCCACCTTCAGAAAGGGGATATCATCGAAGAGCAGCTCGCTCAGGCGCTTGGGCGTGAGCTTGAGCAGTTCCCTGCCCGGGCGGTGCAGCAGCACCTTGCGCAGCGGGCCGATCTCGCTTCTGACACAAATACCGTTCATTCCATACTCCTGTCGCCTGCCGTACTTGTCAGAAAAAGGCACAGCTGCGCCGCACCTTTTTCCGTTTTCTCTCACATGCTCTCGGGCGCGGAGACGCCGATGAGCGAGAGCGCGTTTTTCAATGTGATCATCGTGGCTTTGACGAGGCCGAGACGCTGATTCGTCAGCTCGGCGTCGTCGGGGTTATTGACCTTGACGGCGTTGTAATAGCTGTGGAAGGTCTTGACAAGGGAGATGATATAGTCCGTGAGCTTGTTGGGCTTGCGAAGCGCCGCGTCGTTCGCGACCTCGGCGGGGAATTCGCCGATCTTTTTGAGCAGCAGCAGCTCGCGCTCGTCCGTCAGCCGGTCATAGCGCTCGACGCGCTCGAAGGGTCTGATCTTCGGATTCGTAAGGATGGAGTTCATGCGCGAATGCGCGTACTGGGCGTAGTAGACGGGGTTGTCGTTGTCGCGGCTGCGCGCGAGCTTGAGGTCGAGATCCATATGGGTCGCGACGTCCTTCGACACAAAGAACCAGCGCGCCGCGTCCACCCCGATGTCCTCGCACAGCTCGCGCAGGCTCAGCGCGTTGCCGGTGCGCTTGGACATTTTGACCTCTTTCCCGTCCTCGACCATGCGGACCATCTGGATGAGGTCGACCTCAAGCGTGCCCTCGGGATAGCCGAGCGCCGTCAGCGCGGCCTTCATGCGGGTGATATACGAATGGTGATCCGCGCCCCAGAGGTCGACGAGCTTGGGATAGCCGCGCTCGATCTTATAGACGTGGTTGGCAATGTCGGGCGTGAGGTAGGAAAGCGTTCCGTCGCTCTTGCGCAGCACGCGGTCCTTGTCGTCGCCGTAATCGGTCGAGCGGAACCACAGCGCGCCGTCCTGCTCGTAGAGAAGGCCCTTGTCCTGCATCATGCGCAGGCAGGCGTTGATGCGCGCGCGGTCGTTTTCATAAAAGAAGGTCTCGT
>CAMVJF010000060.1 GCA_947167725.1 uncultured Clostridia bacterium
ATTCCGTCACCCTCCCAATGACGGAGGGACGTCCGAGGAAGGAAAATGTCTTGAACGAGAACGCATACAGCGCGATCATGCCAGCCTCCGAGGCTGCGATCATGCACAACACCCAAGTGAAGATATACCCCGACGGTGTGCGCGTTCTCGTCGCTGATCGTCCGATATTTCGAGAGAGGGGATGGGAGGAGCAGCGCCGCGGCGCGGCGCCCGAGCTGCCGGAGGGCAGCGAGGAAGGGCCGACCGATCCGGCGGCGCGCGAAAGCGAGAACGTTGAGCGCAGCAAGCGCCGCGCCCGCGCTGCCGTCTATGATCTCGCCCGCTGTACCGATTTCCGCTACTTCGTGACGCTGACGACTTCGGCCGAGAAGGTCGATCGCCTCGACGATCTCGCTGTGTTCCGGAAGCTGCACAATTGGCTGGACAACCACGTGCGCCGCTGCGGTCTCTCGTATTGCCTCGTCCCGGAGTATCACAAGAAGGGCGGGCTTCACTTCCACGCCTTCTTTAATGGGGCGCTGCCCGTGATCGACAGCGGGACGCTGTCGATCCCCGGCGTCAAGAAGCCGCGCCGACCACGGAGCGAAGCGGAGAGGCGCCGGCTTCTTGACGAGGGCGCCCACGTGGTATACAATCTCCCTGCGTGGTCGCTCGGCTTCACCACCGCGATCGAGCTGTACGGCAGCCGCAGCGCCGCCGTTGGCTACGTGTGCAAGTACATCACCAAAGCAGAGCGCAAGATCGGCGGCCGCTGGTACTACAGCGGCGGCGATCTCCGGCGCCCCGACGTCCTGTTCGCCGACACCGATTTCAGCGCTGCGGCAGCGAAGGCGGGCAGCTCCTTCGAGCTCGAAGAGCTCGGCTGCCGCTGCTGCCGCTATGAGGAGGAATGAGCATGGAATACAGCACCCCGGCCGAATTCCTCGGCCTCTTCGGCGTCGATCTCGAGAAACGCGGCGCCGCCGACTTCTGCGAGCTCGTCGGCCTCATCGTGCTGCTGCGCTGCTTCCCGGAGCTGCGCTGCACAGGGTACGACGCCGCAATCTTCGAGATGCGCGCCCGGCACAACTCGCCGCTTGTGTACTGGTCGAATATGCGCCGGGCATGCGCGCCCGTGTTCGACAGCGGCAGGGAGGCCGTGGAGGCCCTTTCCGGCGTCTCTGTGGCAGGGGAGGGGGATATGACCGTCTACCAACTTGCCGACGCCGTAGCGCGCTCTCTCGTCCCTTCTGCGCCCCGTGAGCGCGGGCAGCGCATGGCCGCCGAGCTGCTGGCCGCTGCGATCCGGCAGGGGAAGGGGAAAAAATAGGGTGGTGTGGGTGTGTGTCCTTTGCGGCGCAGCGCGTTCCGCCTTTTTCAGCGATCTGTAAATGACAGTTTGGGACTGTCAAGCCTGCGCGCGGCCGCCACGCGCGCAGCGGCCCGCGGTTTGACCGCATGGGCCGGACATGGCGAAATAACCGACATATCAAGGAGGAATGAATGACTACTCAATACATTCTCGAGAGCCAGCTTGCGCTTTTGCTCGCCGGGCTGCAGCCCGAAAATAGGCTCGTTTGTCGCGTGATGCTTTACACGGGTTTACGGGTGGGGGACGTCCTCGCGCTTCGGAAGGACCAGCTCCGGCGCTGCTTCGGGATCACCGAGCAAAAGACGGGGAAGCGGCGCAAGGTCGGGCTTTCCGATCAGCTCATCAAGGAGATCACGCGCCGGGCGGGCTCGTCGGCGTGGGCCTTTCCGTCGCCGAAGGACCCGAAGAAGCCGCGCACACGGCAAGCCGTGTGGGCCGATATTCACAAGACCGCGAAGGCGCTCCGGCTGCACGTGACCGCCGGGACGCACAGCATGCGGAAGAACTATGCCGTTGACCTCATGGAGAAGTACGGCGATATCGAGCACGTGCGCCGGGCGCTGAACCACAGCAACCCGACCGTGACGGTCTTGTACGCGCTGGCCGATCAGCTTGTCGAGACCTACGACGAGCGCCGCAACCTGCACCGCCGCAAGCGGTGACGCTGCGAAGCTGACCCCATGGCAGCCGCCCCCGGTAAAAAAATGCTTGACAGGAGAGGGGCGCGGGTGCTATCTTTGAAGGGGCGGAAATCTCGCATAATATCAATTTAACGATATTTTATACTGGCTTTTTCGTCTTACATGTGCTATGATGTCCTCACGGGCTCTTTCAGCGACAATTCCTTGGCTCCCGGCATTTATTCGATTACACACGATCCGGTCATGATTTCTCTTATCGTTTAGCTTTCTTTGATTGCAGAATCTGTTCTGATCTCTTGTTCAGCTGCTGTCGATCGCATCACGGCTGATCGATCGCTCTTATCGTTTTCTTTCTTCCGATCGTCCGGATCCGCTGCGCTGCGCTCGACTCCCGGATCATCTTTCGATCTGTTCCATGCCATGACGCAGTCCGTTGATTTGTTGCAGCCGTTCGTTCTGCCTCATGAATTCTGCCCGACAAACGCATTTCTTTTTCTCCGTCTATGTCATTGTCCCGGCGCTCGTTCATCTTCTTTCCGCTTTGGACGGAATATCTTGCAGACAAGTAAATTGTGAACATTTTAACAAGCAAAGGTGTTGCCATATGAATCTTGATCAGATCAACGATATCCCCGATATCCTCATGGAATTTCTCGAGTATCACTCGACCGTGCGCGGACACTCCGACCGGACTGTGATGGCATATTATACGGATCTTAAAATCCTCTTTCGCTATCTCAAGCAGCGTCGCCGTCTGGTCCCCCGCGACGTGCCTTTTGATGAGATCGACATCACGGACGTGGATCTGGATTTCATCAAGGCGATTCGGATCGAAGAGCTCTACAAATATCAGAGTTTTTCCCCGGAATACATCGGTGAGAATCGTTCTCTTTCAGCCGCAAGCCGTTGCCGCAGAACAAGTTCCGTGAAATCGTTCTTTAATTATCTTACGACAAAGCGCCATCTTCTGGAGCACAATGTCTGCCAGGAGCTCGATATGCCCAAGCGGCAGGCGTCCTTGCCGAAATACCTCGAGGAGTCCGAGTGCGAGCGGCTCCTGGCGGCCTGTGACGGCCCGTATCTGTACCGGGATTACGCGATCCTGATGCTCTTTATCTCCTGCGGCCTTCGCGTTTCAGAGCTTGTATCGCTCAATGTTCATGATATTTATGAGGATCATTTGCGCGTGCTCGGCAAAGGCAACAAGGAGCGCGTCGTATTCTTCGCAGACGGCTGCCGCGAGGCGATCGACGACTATCTTGCGGTCCGAAACAGTGAAAAGCTGCCCGAAAAGGACAAGGACGCGCTCTTTATCAGCCAGAAAAACTGCCGCTTCGGCGTTCGCGGCGTTCAGCAGATGGTTGAAAAAAAGCTGAAGCTTGCGGGCCTGGATGCCACGCGCTATTCTCCGCATAAGCTCCGGCACACGGCGGCGACACTGATGCTCAAAAACGGCGTCGACACCCGTGCGCTTCAGGAAGTCCTCGGGCACAGCAATCTGAACACGACGCAGATCTATACTCATCTTGACAACAGCTCTCTTCATGAAGCCGCCATGGCGAACCCCATCGGCCGGAAGAAGCGGGAGAAACCAACGGAAAGCTGAAACAGCCGGTCGGGTCAATAATCAGAGACCCGGCCGGCTGCTTGAATATTCGGTTTATCCTGCGCTCTGGTATTTTGCAAACATAGCGTCAAGAAAAGAAGAAAGCAAACGGTTCATTTCGGTGTAATCGTATGCCAGCAGCTCTCGCGAGGACTGTACGAACCGACCTGTTGTGCCGATCTCTCCGCCCAGGTCAAACAGTCCTGCGGCAACGATCTCGTGCGTGAATTCCATGTGTGCCTGGAATCCGTAAATAAACGGCCGATACCGCACGATCTGGCGCGGACATCCCTCGCTTTTGGCAATGACGACCGCATCCTTCGTCAGACCCGGCATATCGTTGTGCCAGGCACCTGCGTCGAATTCCGACGGAAAAGCCGCAAAGAAGGGATCTCCCCTTCCCTGCTCTGTCAGCCTTGCACGAACGGGGCCGATCTCTTTTTCCGGGCTGTGTTCATAGGGCGCGCCCATCGCTTCGCCGAGGAGCTGCGCGCCAAGGCAGCTTCCGAGAACGGCCTTGCAGGCTTCAAGGTAACGCCGTATCAAAGCGATCTCGGCCGCCGCGTCATAGTAGTCGCATTCTTCTTTCGTCGTCGCGGGGCACTGGCAGCCGCCGAGAACGATCAGACAATCGGCCTCGGCATGCTCCGGAAGCGGCTCATAGCGCCAGCATCTCGTCACGCTGATGGCATGTCCGTTCCTCTTCGCCCAGGCGAGGTATTCTCCGCCCTCGACCCATGGGTCCTGCTGAATGAAATGGATTTTCATGGTGATTCCCGCTTTCGCTTTTATCTGTCGTTCGAGGCTTCCGCTTTTAATACCGCGAGGATCGCCGCGCGGATGTTCCTGACCGGGATCAGTTCCAGCTCCGCCGGCTTGCGGATCTCGTCTCTCACATGCGAAGGGATCACGCATCGTTTGAAGCCGAGACGGGAAATCTCCGTCAGTCTCTGGTTGATCTGCCCCACGCTGCGGATCTCGCCGGACAGGCCGATCTCGCCGATCGCTGCCAGATCCGTCCCTAACGGGCGGTCTATATAGCTTGACGCGATCGAAAGCGCCGTCGCAAGGTCCGCCGCTGGATCGTCGAGCGTCAGTCCACCGATGACGTTGATATACGCGTCACAGGAGCTGACAGGGAGCCCTCCGCGTTTTTCGATTACCGCAAGCAGCATGGCCGCGCGGTTGTAGTCGACGCCGTTGCTTCGGCGCGAGGCGTTGTAGGACGACGGCGTGACGAGCGCCTGCACCTCGGCAAGAAGCGGTCTGCTTCCCTCGATCACGCAGGTGACGCAGGTTCCCGGCGCGTTCTCCGGCCTGCCGGACAAAAGGATTTCCGAGGGATTCTCCACGCTGACGAGACCGCTTTCCTCCATCTCAAATACGCCGATCTCATTTGTCGAGCCGAAGCGGTTTTTCGCTGCCCGCAGGATACGAAAGCTGGTATTCCGCTCTCCCTCAAAATACAGTACGCAGTCGACCATGTGCTCGAGCACCTTCGGTCCGGCGATGCTGCCCTCCTTGGTGACGTGTCCGACAATGAATACAGTCAGCCCCTTTTCCTTTGTCAGACGCATGATCCTCATCGTGCACTCACGCACTTGGCTGACGCTGCCGGCCGCGGAGCTTACGTTCTTATCGTAGACGGTCTGGATCGAGTCGATCATCACAATCTCCGGAGCTTCTTTTTCGATGCATTCCGTGATCGCATCCAGATCTGTCTCCGGCAGGATCAGCAGCTCCCGTCCCTGTACATCGAGACGGTTGGCGCGCATTTTCAGCTGTCGGCCACTCTCTTCACCGCTGACATAGAGGATCTTTTTCTCCGGCAGATGTCCGCACATCTGCAGCAGCAGCGTGGATTTGCCGATCCCCGGCGCGCCGCCGACAAGCACGAGCGAGCCGACGACGGCTCCTCCGCCGAGAACGCGATCGAGCTCCGGGATCCCTGTGGAGAAACGGATCTCCTCCGTCATATCGAGCTCTGTGAGCCTCCTGGCTTCTGCGCGAACAAAACGGGATTCCGCGCCGGTCTTCGATGCGGCGCGCTCGAATCGCACCTCTGAGAAGGAATTCCATGCGCCGCAGGAGGGGCACTTCCCCGCCCAGTTCGTCGTCTCATAGCCGCATTCGCTGCAGCAATACATGCTTTTCTCTTTCTTTGCCATGTTTCTCTCCGCTTTCTTTCATAGCTGGATATCGTTGACGTACGAGCAGTATGACGCGCCGATCACGACCGCGAGCGCCGTCTGATATCGTGCGTCCTTCAGCTTAGATACTTCGAGGCTGTTTGACATGAATCCGCATTCGACCAAAACAGCGGGGCAACGCGTATTGACCATCAGATAGAGCTCGCCCGGTGACGGGATCGCGAGCCGGCGGTTGCCCGGGTCGAGCATTGAGACAAGATTGCTCTGGATCAGTTTCCCCAGTTTTTCGCTGCCCGCATATGCGGAATACAGGACCTGAGCGCCGTGCGGCTGTTCCGTCGGATAATCGTTCTGGTGAATACTGATCAGAACGGGCCTCGCGGTCTCGTTGACGATGAGCGCGCGATCCTTCAGATCATCCCGCTCGCTATACGATATCATATCCGTTTTTCTATGGTCATCCAAGCGCGTCATATGCGTATTCTGACCGCATAAACGGACAATGCTCTCAAGCCGCAGCGCGACCGCGAGATTGAGATCGCTCTCCTTTGTGCCGTCGGCTGAGATAGCGCCGCCGTCAATGCCGCCGTGGCCCGCGTCGATCACGAGCGTCGGCCGGGGCATAGACGCGCTCGCGGGGACGACCCGGCCATCGTGCGCAGAGAGCATCCGAACGAGCGCAGCGCAGAGCAGGATCGCACACAGCAGGACCAGGGCGCACCCGGCCGAACGCTTCGCCGCCGTCTTTATGGTTTTATTATAGAAGAACTTCTGTCTGTCCGCAAGCACTTTCACAGCAGGATGCAGATCAGACCCGCGCTGCCCTCGTTGATGATGCGCTCGAGCGTATGCTGCAGCTTGCTGCGCGCGTTTTCGTTCAGTGAGCAGATCTTGTTTGTCAGTGACTCACAGGCGATATCGTACAGGGATTTTCCGAAAATGTTAGACTGCCAGATCCGGTTGATATCGCCGTCAAAGCCCTGCAGGAGAAAATTGATGATGTCCTCCGATGCGGTCTCTCCGCCAATCGCGGGCGTTACTTCTGTCTCGATATTGGTCATCATCAAATGGATCGCCGGTGCGTTCGCCTTCAGTCTGACGCTGTATTTTCCACCCTGCCTGACGATTTTCGGCTCTTCAAGCTGCATCTGCGACATGTCGGGCAATACGACGCCGTATCCCTTCTCCCGCACGTCGGCAAGCGCGTTCTTCAGCCGGTCGTATTCCGCTTTGATGCTGCTCATTTCGCTCAGTGCCGAAAAGAGTTCTCCGTCATTATGGATCTCAACGCCGGTCTCTTCGCAGATCGAGCGGTAATACAGCTCCCGCGGCAGCGCGATACGCACGCCGACGCTTCCTTTCCCATAGTCGCCGCCGCTTTTCTCCACGCTGCTCAGATACTCGCTGAACGAGATCTTCTCCAGCGCACCGTCGATATCGCGGTATTTTTCGATGGCGGAAAAGCTTTCCGCGATCGTCTGATACACCGCGTCCTTCAGCGCGCTTCCCTCCGGGAGCGCCTGCAGCCAGTCAGGAAGATAAAAGCCGATTGTCTCGATCGGAAACTCCTCCAGGACCGCCCGCATGACCGCGGCCGCGTCCTGCTCGCTCAGGTTCTGACAGTCCATGCACAGGCATCTGACGCCGTAACGGCTCTCGATGCTCCGGGCCGTTTCGACGCAGTAGGACGATCCGGGCGAAGCGCTGTTGAGAATGACGACAAAGGGCTTGGCAATCTCCTGCAGCTCCGTGATCACGCGCCCTTCCGGCGCAAGATATTTTTCCCGGTCGATCCCGCAGATACTGCCGTCCGTCGTCACGACGATCCCGACCGTCGAATGCTCCGCGATCACCCTATGAGTCCCGATCTCAGCCGCCTCCGTCATGGTGATCTCGTGATCGAACCATGGCGTCGCAACCAGGCGTTCCTGACCGTCGTCATACATTCCGGCGGCTCCGTCGACCATGTAGCCCACACAGTCTACCATGCGGAGTGAGAGCTCCGTACCGTCTTCAAAGCTGACGCTGACCGGCTCCTCGGGGACGAACTTCGGCTCCGAGGTCATGATCGTTTTTCCCGAGCCGCTCTGCGGCAGCTCATCCTTTGCGCGCTCGCGAAGAAATTCATTATCGATGTGTGGGATCACACTCGTCTCCATAAAACGCTTGATAAAGGTCGATTTTCCGGTCCTGACCGGCCCGACGACGCCGAGCATGAGCGCGCCGCCCGTGCGCCGGGCGATGTCCGAGTAAAGATTCGTCTCTGCCATGATAAAAGCCTCCGCTCCTCATTTTCTCGTTTGTACGAGTCTATGAGAAGCGGAGGCTTGTTATGCCGCTCCCGTTCAGAAGAAGGAGACCGTCTGGTCATGCTTCTCCGAAAGAAGGAACTCCGTATCGGGAAACGCTTCGGAGAGCTGTTGCCGCAGCACGCCCATCACCGGGTTTTCGGTACAGAAGTGATCACCGTCGATGAGGTTCATCCCGAGCTCCCGCGCCTGGAGAAAGACGCTGTATTTCACGTCGGCGGTGACAAAGGTATCGCAGCCGGAGCGCCATGCGCCCGAAAGCGCCGAACCTCCGGCGCCTCCGAGCACGGCGATCCGTTCGACCGGACGTCCCGCGTCATAATAGCGCAGCCCGTTCGTCCGCAGCGCATCCTTGCAGCGGCGCAGGAAATCGTTTATCGCCATCGGATGCGGCAAACTTCCTATCCTGCCGCATCGCTCGTCTTCAAAGCAGCC
>CAMVJF010000061.1 GCA_947167725.1 uncultured Clostridia bacterium
GGCTGTTCTCCGTTCCGGTCGGGTTTCAGCCGTTCCTCCGTTTTTTCTTTCTTGATGTTTCAATTATATAAGATTCGCCGGCACATTTCAAGAGGGGCGCCCTCTTCCCTTTCCGGCGATTGTGTGGTAAACTTGTCGAAAACGGCGCCCGATGCGGCGCACGACGACGCAAAGGAGCCATCCCATGAAAAAACGACTGACCGTCCTGATCGCGCTGCTGCTCGCGCTCTCGCTGCTCAGCGGCTGCACGCTGAAGTCCTCCTCTCTCTCGGGCAGGCTCGAGGAGATGCTGGAGGATATCCGCGGCGCTTTCGACGGCGAGAACGTACACAATCCCGACGGTATCCACTTCCGCGACATGCACTACGAGCGCCCCGCGGCGGAGGCGCTCTACGCCGACGTCGAGGCCGTGAAAGCCGCGCTCGAGAGCGGCGCGAAGCTCAAGGAGGTCGAGGAGCTGCTCGACCGCTGTATGGACGGCTACGATCATTTTGAAACGATGCTCGCGCTCGCCGACATCTACAACAGCAAGGATCTGCGCGACGAGTTCTTCGCCGCGGAGTACGAGTGGTGCAGCGCCGAGGAATCCGAAGTGTCCCGGCACTTCGACGAGATGTACTACGCCTGCGCCGGCTCGCCGCTCGGCGCCGAGCTCGAGGAGGACTACTTCTGGGAGGGCTTCTGCGAGGAATACGCCGACCCCGCCGACTCGAAATACAACGACGAGACCGTGGCGCTCATGCAGCGAGAGAGCGAGCTTGTCAGCCGCTACCGCGAGCTCGTCGCCGATCCCACGATCCTCTACGAGGGCGAGGAGCGCAGCTATTACGAGCTGCTCGGGGAGTTCGAGACCATCGAGGATCTCGATACCTTCTACCGCTATCTCGACATGATCCGCGGCTATTTCGAGAAGTACAGCGTCCAGCTCGCGGAGGTCTATCTCGAGCTGATGCGCGTGCGTTGCGAGATGGCCGGGAAGATGGGCTATGCGAGCTGCGAGGAGATGCAGTACGATTTCTTCTTCACGCGCGACTTCACGCCCGAGCAGGGCAATCTCTTCGTCGAGGACGTCAAGACCTGGCTCGTCCCGCTGTACGTTTGGGCGGACAACAGCGGCGTGCTGTACTCCTCCGAGGAATCCGCCCTCTCCCCCGACGAGCTTCTCTCCGCGCTCCGTTCGGTCGCGAAGGACATCGGCGGCGACTGTGCCAGGGCCTTTGATTTCATGGACCGCTACGGTCTGTGCGACATCGAGCAGAGCCCCCACAAGGCCGACACCTCTTTTGAGATCTACCTCAACGAATACGACTGTCCCTTCGTGTTCCTCAACCCCATCGGGACGACCCGGGATCTGATGACCTTCGTGCACGAATTCGGCCACTTCACCGACGGCTACGTCAACTTCAACGCCTCGGAGAGCATCGACCTGGCCGAGTGCTTCTCGCAGGGGCTGGAGTTCCTCTCCCTGTGGCACATGGACGGCGTGCTGAGCGAAAAGCAGATCCGCTCGCTGCGTATGGCCCAGACGGCGGACGCGCTGAGGACCTTCGTCGAGCAGTGCGCCTACGCCGCCTTCGAGACCAGGGCCTACGCCCTCGGCCCCGACAAGCTGGACGCGGAGTCGCTCAACGAGCTGATGCTCGACACGCTGGTGGAGTTCGGCGTTTGCCCCGAGGGCTACGAGTCCATCTATCAGTACCGCTGGATGGAGATCCCGCACCTGTTCGAGTTTCCCTTCTACGTTATCTCCTACGCGGTCTCGCTGGACGTCGCGATGCAGTTCTATGAGCTGGAGCTCGGCGAGGAGGGCAAGGGTCTCGAGAAGTATTTCGAGATCCTGCCGCGCGATTACGACAGCTTCACCGAGACTGTGGTGAACGGCGGTCTGAGCGATCCTTTCCGGAAGGACGCTCTGCGTCCCATCGCCGAGGCGATCGCCGAGACCCTCGGCTACAAGGGCGAGCTCGCCGCCGCGGCGTAGCGTCTGCCCTGATCGGCAAAAAGAGAGAGCCCCCGTCGGGGCTCTCTCTTTTGTCTTTTTCTCTCACGCTTCCTCGATCAGCTCTTTGAAGATCGGCAGGCTGCGCAGCACCGTCTCATAGCTCACGCAGGTGCCGAGACGCAGGTAGTCCGGACAGCCGAAGTCGCCGCAGGGTACGATCAGCAGGTCCTTCGCCTTCGCCCGGTCGGAGAACTCCTGCGCGCTGCCCTTCGGCGAGCGGATGAGGAGATAGAAGGCGCCCTGCGGGCGGACGCACTCGTAGCCGTAGGAGCACAGCGCCTCGTAGAGCGTGCGCCGGTTGCGGTCATAGGCCTCGATGTCCGGGCGCAGCGCGGCGCAGTTCGCGATCACGTGCTGCATGAGCGAGGGCGCGCAGACGTGGCCTGCCGCGCGCGCGGCGCCGGCCACCGCGGCGAAGACCTTCTCTCCGTCCGCCGCGCGGCGCGGGACGTAGACGTAGCCGATACGCTCGCCCGGCAGGGACAGCGACTTCGACCACGAGTAGCACAGCAGCGTGTCGGCGTAGAGCAGCGGGATGAAGGGCACGCGCGCGCCGTCGTAGACCAGCTCGCGGTAGGGCTCGTCGGCGATCAGATAGATCGGATGGCCGTACTCCCGCTCCTTTTCCTCCAGCAGCGCCGCGAGCTCGCGCAGCCTCTCCTCGCTGTAGATGACGCCGGAGGGGTTGTTCGGCGAGTTGACGATGACGGCCTGCGTCCGCGCCGAGAGCAGCGGCGCGGCGTCCGCCGCGCGGATCTGGAAATCCTCGGTGTTGGCAGGAACGACCACGGGCCTCATGCCCGCGGCCTCGGCGAAGACCGTGTATTCCGGGAAAAACGGCGCGAAGATCAGACACTCCGCCCCCTCGACGGCCAGCGCCGAGAGCGCCGCCGTGAGCGCCGGCGCGGCGCCGCAGGTGAAGAACAGCTCTCCCGGCTGGACGTCCGCGCCATAGCGCGCGTTGAGGTCCGCCGCCACGGCCGCGCGCGCGTCCGCCGCGCCCGCCGCGGGGGTGTAGCCGTGCAGCGCACGGCTCTCGCTCTCCCGCACGAGGCGGCAGATCGTCTCGCCCACGCCCGCGGGCGAGGGGACGGAGGGATTGCCGAGCGAGAAGTCGCAGACCTTGTCCGGCCCGAGCTCGGCCGCGCGGCGCATGCCGTATTCAAACAGCTCGCGGATGCACGAGCGATTCGTGCCGAGCTGCAGCATTCTGGGATTGACCATTATTCTCACGCTCCTTTTTTTCATATTATAGGCGCACTCTCCGCCCGATAGCAAGAAAAATGTTGTAAGCCGGCGAGAGATACGCTATAATGTCAGACAGTCCCCAAACCGATGACGGAGCGGAAAAGCATGAAACGCCTGTTTTTGATACTTCTGATATTGCTGATCGGCTTCTGCGTTTACGCCGGCGCGGCGCAGCCCGCATTCTCCGTGGACGGCATTCCCGGCTCCTTCGCCGCGCCCGAGCCCACGCCCGAACCGACGCCGGAGGCCACGCCCGAGCCGACGCCGGAGCCCACGCCGGAGCCCACGCCGGAGCCCACGCCCGAGCCGACGCCCGAGCCCACGCCCGAACCGACGCCCGAACCGACGCCCGAGCCCACGCCCGAGCCCACGCCCGAACCCTTTTCCGCCGGGAACGTGTGGCCCTTTCTGAAAAAAGAGAATTTCCAGTATTACGTCCGCGTCAACACCCTGGCCAACACGGTCACGGTCTACACCAAGAGCGACAGCGGGCTGTACGACCTGCCCATCCTCGCCATGGTCTGCTCCACCGGCGACGCCACGCCCCGCTCCGGCGTCTTCCGTCCGGGCTGGCGCCTGCTCTGGCAGGATCTGTTCTACGACGTGTACGGCCATTACGTCACACAGATCACCGGCAATATTCTCTTCCACTCCGTGCCCTATCAGACGAAGTGGGACAACTCTTCGCTGGAGTACTGGGAGTTCGACAAGCTCGGCGACAGCGCCTCGGCCGGCTGCGTCCGGCTGCAGATCAAGGACGCGAAGTGGATCTACGAGCGACGCGACGACATCTACGCCATCGAGTTCTACGAGGATGAGGATCCCGGCCCGCTCGGCAAGCCCGCCGCGCCGAAGATCTCCGACAACACGCTGCGCCGCGGCTGGGACCCGTCGGATCCGGACAGGGACAACTACTGGCACTATACGGACCGCGAGCTCCTGAGGATGTACCCCTGGCTCACGCCCGCGCCGAGTCCGGAGCCCTCGCCCGAGCCAAGCCCGGAGCCTGCGCCAGAGCCTTCCGAGCAGCCCGACGTGCTGATCCTCGGCGAGGCGGAGAGCGGGGCCGCGGTCGGGGACGACGGACCCGAGCCGACGGAGATCATCGTCTCATAACGCAGTCCGGCCCCGGGAAAAGGATCCCGGGGCCGCCGCGCTTTCTCCGGAGAGATAATCGCTGAAAGGAGCGATGAACTGTGAATATTTACGCCGCGCTTTCCCTTTTCTCCCTGATCATCCTGCTCTACTGGGTCATCACGGAGCTCTTTACGATCTTCTTCCGCTTTACCGGACTGCCCGACGAGAGGGCGCGCTTCCAGGTGATCTCGCTGCTCACCGGCTGCGGCTTCACGACCAAGGAGAGCGAGATGGTCCTCTCGAGCCGTCCGCGCCGCCGTCTCGCGCGGATCACGATGCTCTTCGGCTATGTGTTCAATATCACGATCGTATCTGCGTTCATCAACGTCTTTCTCTCGCTGAAGCTCGCGCAGGCGGAGAATTATCTGCTCGTCGTGCTGATCCCGCTGGGCGCGGTCGCGATCATCTTCGTTTTCATCCGTGTCCCGAAGATCCGGGCATGGGGCGACCGGCAGCTCGAGCGCCTCGCCGACCGGGTGATCCGCGTCGAGGGCTATAACACCGTCATGCCCCTCGACTATATCGGCACGGATTCGATCGCGCTTGTGACGCTCCACCATATCCCCGAGGAATACCGGGATCTGCCGCTCTCCCGGACCGGGCTGCGCTCCGAGACCGGGATCCTCGTCATGCTTGTCGAGCGGCCGGGGGAGAAGGCGGAGCCCGCCGGCGCGGACACGGTCTTCCGCGAGGGGGACAAGCTGACCGTTTTCGGCGACTACGCTCTGATCTGCCGCTCCTTCCACGCGCGCGAGCGCTTCACGGAATGAGGAAACGATAAAAGATAAAAAAGAACGCCCGGCGGGCGTTCTTTTTTTCTTTGCCGCTTCTTTACCACTTGTTTTCGACCTTCTCGGCGAAGCCGGGGAAGTCGCGCACCTCGATCACGGTGCCGTCGTCAAGCACGGCCCGGCCGGTGAAATTGCCGAAGACCTGGTGCTGATCGGACTTGATGAGCTTGAGGTCCGTGCAGGACGCGCGGTCGAGGATCGGAACGAAGTCCATCTCGAAGCGGCCGTCGTCGGAGTCGAAGCGCCAGGGCGAGAGGAAGTCCTTCTCGCCGCCGGGGATATGGAACTTCACCTGCGAGAGCTTGTGCGCCCTGCCGTTGTAGAAAAGCATATTTTCGCTCGCGGCCGCGCAGTTGCCGAAGCCGTAGCCGATGTTCCAGCCGAAGGGCACGCCGTCGACCTGCCAGGAGGCCGAGCCCCAGTACCAGGTGTTGTGATAGGTCCACACGCCTCGGCCCCAGTCGAGCACCGCGAAGCTGTCCGCCTCGTCGAAGCGCCAGGTCCTGCCGCCGTAGCGGAACGAGCCGCGGGCGCGCTGGCAGTTGATTTTCTGGTTGTAGTAGAAGTGCCCGGACTTGTCGAAGGGCGTGCAGATGACCATGCTGTCCTCCGGCTCGTCGAAGAGCTCGATGTCAAACTCGATCGCGCCCTTGTCGCCGAAGCGCTCCATGTGTCCCGTCAGCTCGCGCCTGCCGCCGCCGAGGGAGACGAACTTCAGCTCATAGCCCTTGCCCGCGTGCTGCGAGACGCCGCTCTTCGAGCTCTCCGGCAGACCGACCCTGCCGAGCGTCAGCAGGCTCATCGGGCTGGTCGTGATCTCCCACTTCTCCTCGAGTTCGATGATCGAGATCGAATCGAGCCCCATGTAACCGTTGTCCGCGATCGTGAGCGCGAGGGCGAAGCGGCCGTTGCTGACAAGGTAGTAGTCCCATTCCTTGAGCCGCAGTTTGCTCGCCCTGACGTCCGCGCGGCGGTAGACGGGAAGCAGGCTTCTGGCGAAGCCGGGCTCGGTCAGATCTCCCTTTTCGTTCAGAAGCGGGATCTCTCTTGTGATCTCATGCTGCATGTCCCTGGGCTCCTTTCGCTTGTATGTTCTGAATACTATCGTTTCAAAAGCCGGATATCCCGGCCGACGAAGGGCAGGCGTTCGTAGCTTCCGCGGATGCGGGAGCAGATCTGCGCGCTGTAGCGCCGCTCCATCTCCTCGAAGGAGAGGTTGGTGCTGACGATGGTCTTTTTCCCCTCCGTGAGGCGGGTGTTGATCAGCTGGTAGAGCGCGCTCGCGGCCATGGGCGTCTGCATTTCGGTGCCGAGATCGTCGAGGATCAGCAGATCGCAGGAGAGCATGCGCCTGACGCGCGCGTCGGCCGTCTCGTCGTGGGAAAACTTCTGGGCCTCGAAGCTGCCGATCACGGCCGCGGCCGTATCGTAGCAGACCGAAAAGCCCCGCGCGGCGACCTCTCTCGCCACGCAGGCGGAGAGAAAGGTCTTGCCGAGGCCGGTACCGCCCTGGAAGAGCAGGTTGTTCGGTCCCTCGGGGAAGTTTTCGGCAAAGAATTTCGCAGCCATGAAGACCTGTTTCATCGTGGCGCGCGCGCCCTCGTCGTAGAGCGAGAGGTCAAAGCGCGCAAAGCACTCGTCTCCGCTCTTGAGCAGGGCGCCGAGGTCCTCCGTCATGGCGGCGTTGTAGAGCTTTTTAAGGCAGTCGCACACGCCCCCGCCGTAAACGCCCGTGTCGCGGCACTTCTCGCAGGAAACGATCTCGTCGAGCCAGTCCTCCGCGTGACCCATGCGCCGCAGCAGCTCGCGGCGCCGGGCCTGCGTTGCGAGATTTTCGTCCCGCAGGGCCGCGATCTTCTCCGCCGCCCCTTCCGCGCCGGAGAAGGACAGGCGCATCAGCTCGATCATCTGGGCGCGCAGTCTCTCGTCGCAGCTTTTGATCTCCGGCTCGCGCGCATAGGCCTCCCGCACGCGCATCGCGTGCTCGGCGGCGTTCCTCTCGCGGAGCTTGTCCAGTTCATCCCTCGCCCTCGCGAGGATCTTTCCGTCGTATGTCATGTCCTGTCTCCCATGATTCGTCCGATCGTCCGGGCCAGCTCGTCCTCGTCGACGTGTTCGATCCGGCCGCCGCCGCGCGGCTTTGCGCGGCTCTCGTCGGAGCGTTCGAGCTCCGAGGGGCTGTGGATCCCCTTGGCGTGCCAGCTCTCGAGGATACGGTTCATATAGGCCCATTTCAGCGCGCCGGTGTTCGTCACCGTGCGGTCGAGGGCCTCGGAGAGCACCTCGTCGGAGAAGCCCATCTCGAGCCAGCTTTCGATGTATTTGTCCTCCGTCGCGGTCAGATCCCGTCCGCGGATGCCGAGAAGCTCGCTCACGCGGCTCTTGTCCTCGCGCCGCTTCGCGAAGCGGGCGATGTACTCGTCCGCCAGCTCCAGCGTCAGGATCTCGCGGTTGGCCCAGCGATAGGCCTCGGCGGAGATGGCCTTCGCCGTCGGGCGGCGGGTCTCGCCCCAGCGCCGCCGGCACTCGTCGGCGCAGTGGTTGAGGAGCATCATGATCACCTCGGGCGGCATGCCGAGATGCTCGTAGGCGTCGAGAAGGACGTCGATGTAGGAGCGGGAGGGCACGGTGCCGAGGATGCGCGTGAGCTCCGCGATCAGCGAGGGGAAAGCCGCCTCCTTCTCCGCCGCGGAGAGGTAATCCTTCACCGGGTACTGCTTCGGCTCTTCCTCGGGATAGAACTTCTCCCCGCCGGGGAGCGGCGCGCGCAGGATGCGCCCGAGCTTCTCGCGGGCGGCGGCGATCTCGGCGCGCGTGCGGCAGAGCACCGCCGCGGCGGTCTCATCCTCCGCGCCGGGATGCAGCGCGAGATAGATCGCCAGCAGCGCCGCCTCGGCGTCGTGGGCGGCGATCAGCCGTTCCGCGGCCGCGGCGTCTATGTACTTGTTTTTCTCTCTGTCCGCCATCGCGTCTCTCTCCGTATCGTCTTTGCCGGTGCAGAGAGATTATAACATCAATTGCATCTTGTCGCAAGGGGGGGACTTGTGTTATAATGTATTTTGTATCTTTATGAACATGTAAGGAGGCAGCCGGATATGACAGAGCTGCTTGCCCCTGCCGGCTCGCCGGAGGCCGTCATCGCCGCCGTTCAGAACGGCGCGGACGCGGTCTATCTCGGACTGGGCGATTTCAACGCCCGCCGCGGGGCCAAAAACTTCACTGAGGAAGAATTTGCCAAGGCTGTGCGCTACTGCCGGATCCGCGGCTGCAAGGTCCATGTGAC